>DAHZZC010000584.1 GCA_027435495.1 Planctomycetales bacterium | reverse complement strand
CCCGCCGCGATCGAATGCCGATGAAGGTCGTGATCCTGGCCGGTGGCCTCGGGACCCGATTGACCGAGGAGACCGAGACGCGCCCCAAGCCGATGGTCGAGATCGGCGGGCGGCCGATCCTCTGGCACATCATGAAGATCTACGCGAGCCACGGCTTCCGCGAGTTCGTCGTGGCGCTCGGCTACAAGGGAGACGTGATCAAGCGCTACTTCCTCGACTACGCGAAGCTTCAGTGCCAGAATCTGACGGTCAACCTCGGCACCGGCGACGTGATGCGACGCGGGGGTCAACCGGAGGACTGGACCGTCCATCTGGTGGAGACCGGTCACGCAACCAACACCGGCGGCCGACTGAAGCGACTGGCACCGATCCTCGGGCGCGAGACCTTCATGGCGACCTACGGCGACGGCGTGGCCGACGTCGACGTCCGTTCGCTCGTGAAGTTTCACAAGGAACACGGCCGACTGGCAACGGCGACGGCCGTTCGTCCGCCGGCCCGGTTCGGCGGTCTGGTCTTCGAGGGCGACCGGATTGCCCAGTTCACCGAGAAGCCGCAGGTTGGCGAGGGATGGATCAACGGTGGCTTTTTCGTCCTGGAGCCCCAGGTGCTCGACTACATCGACGGGGACGAGACAAGCTGGGAACGCGAGCCGATGGAACGGATCGCCTCGGAAGGCCAGCTCATGGCGTTCCGTCACGGCGAGTTCTGGCAGTGCATGGACACCCTTCGCGACCTCCGACTGCTGGAAGGACTCTGGGCCTCGGGCAAGGCGCCCTGGAAGGTCTGGGAATCGTAAGGGTTCCCGCTACCATCGGCCTTGCATTTGCTGGGTCTTCCACCGCGTCTCCCGAGGGTTGCCATCAGGATGGGGTCGGACCGGCTCTCGCCGACTGGCCCCGTTTCTCGGGAAAGAGACGTGGAGACCGGGCAGGAACATGGCGGCGCGCCCTGAGGCCGGATCGCCCTGCACTGACGCTAATTCCCGGCATCAGACCGGCGACTGTTGCCAAAAAGCAACACAGACCACCGGGGCCGGACGGTTGATTGACGCCCCGTTCGCGTGATGCTAAGCTGAGTCCGCGTGGAAGGGGCCGATCAGAAGATGTCATGGAAAAGCCGATTTCCCGCTGAAAATTTCAATCCATCGCAGGGCTCACAAACGATCTCGGGGCCGAAGCCCCACCCGAATCTCGGAAAATGACCTGGCCTGGCCTGCCGAATTTTGTTGCCTTTTGAAGTGACCTGAAACATTACGAGCGTATCGAGCAGACTGACTCCTTGCGAACGTATCGAATCGGCGCGAGCGACTCCGAGATCAAGAGCCAGCAGCGAGAGCGTCCCACGGAGAAAATGCCCCCGATGAGTACGCTGTCATCCGCCCCCCTACCCCCGTTGAATCCCGATGAGGCGACCCTTCAGCAGGCGCTTCCGCGTCCTGTTGTGGGAGTGTCGGTCGAGGGTCTCAGCCGATCGGCCAAGAGGGTCGTGGACGTGGTCGGGGCTGCGGCTGGACTGTTTCTTCTCTGGCCGGTGATGGTCGCCATTGCCCTGGCGATCAAGTACACCTCCCGTGGCCCGATCCTGTTCCGCCAGGCCCGGCGTGGCTATCGGAACGAGATCTTCAACGTGCTCAAGTTCCGGACGATGACGGTCGACGCCGAACAGCGGCTGGTTGACCTGGAGAGCAGCAACGAGTCGGCTGGTGGCGTTCTCTTCAAGCTGAAGAACGATCCGAGGGTGACGCCGCTGGGCTCGTTCCTCCGCCGATACAGCCTGGACGAGCTGCCGCAGCTCATCAACGTCCTCTTCGGTGAAATGAGCCTTGTGGGCCCTCGCCCGCTTCAGCTTCGCGACAGTGACAAGCTCCTGGAAACCGACCCCGAAGCCTATCACCGTCGGCTTCAGGTTCTCCCGGGCGTGACCGGCCCCTGGCAGGTTGGCGGCCGGAGCGAGCTGGATTACTCCCGGATGGTCGACCTCGACCTCGACTACGTCGAGAACTGGTCGCTCGGCCGCGACCTCCTGATCATCCTCAAGACGTTCTCCGTCGTCGTCTCCCGGACGGGCGCCTACTGATTCCGAACGAAGGGGCCCAGCTCTCAATTCGGCCGGAATCTTCTGTCGTCTAGATGTCACGGAGTGCGGATGCCCGGGATCTCCGCACTCCGAGCCGATGTCCAGACCTCGACATTCCGATCATGGAAGACCGTGACCACCTTCTCCAGAGGACGAGTTGGCCCCGTCATCCTGTGACCGTTTCCTGGGACGCACACCCTTTGCGTCCCGTCGCTGTGATCGCGATTGAGTCAGCCCACTGGTAACGATCCCTGTTCCCATTTCAACGGCACTCTCTTTCCTGTGATCGCTGCCGATAACCTTGCGTGGTCTCCTCGCGTCAAGTTGCAAGAACCCTGGGGCCACGGCGGCTGTCAGCCTGTTCGTGATTGAGCTCGGCACTGGGCCCACCCAATCCGGCGATGGTCGCTACGTTGGGGACGTCGACGGCCCAGGGCTTGTAGACTTTTGTCCATCGAAAGCTTCGAATCGAGGTCGTCGGAGTCCATCGGATTTCGGTCTGTAAATACGGGGCCATCGTGCGATGCAGCACCTTTCGGATCGCGAGAATCGTCGACTTCTCAGGAGCGACGAGCCGGGCGCCCGAAGTCTGAGCGATCGAGTAAGGGGCGCGTGGTGGAGCGTGATTTCCACCGATCCGAACGACCGGATCTCGAACTTTGCGCTGGTGGGCGTCTACATCGGGGTCCAGTGGATGCTGGCGGGGTTCGCCGGGTTCAGCATCAAGCCGGCATCTCCGATGTGGGACCAGTACACTGAGTACGGGAAGTTCCGGCACCATCCTGACCGCGATCTCCCCTTCTATGCGTTCGGCTCCTGTCTCGCCGTGCTCCTGGCGATCACCCTGGAGAGGGCCTGGCGTCGGCGGAGCGAGCCGCCCGGCATCAAGACGGCGGTTCTTCCCGGCCATCGCGTCGCCCTTCTTCTTGCCCTCGTGCCGACGATCCCATTTTGGCTCAACCTGGCCTCCCCCAGCACGATCCTGCTGGCCGGCGGCCTCAGACGATCCACTTCGATCCTGCTGATGATGCCAGGGCTTGCGGCGGCGGCCGCGATCTTCCTGTTCCGAGGTCGGCCCGGGCTGGCCGGGGGATGGACCGTCGCACGGGCTCCAGACGTCCCGGCCCACGACGGAGAGCGACAGGCCGCTGAGCTGGCAGAAGGCAGGTCGGTGCGGTCGAGTCAGACCGTCGTTCATTGGCTTTTTGATGTCGGCATGGTGGCCCTCATCGCATCTCTGATCTACATCCCAGACTGGAAATTGATTGCTTATCAGACCTATAATCTCGATCAATTTCATCATTGGGATTTCTACCTCATGGGGCCCGCCCTGGGCTTCTTTCATGGGCGGGCCCTCGGGACGGATGTCTTCTCTCAATACGGCGTTGGCTGGCCTGTCGTACTTTCCTGGCTATCCGCGGTCACGCCGATTACCTATGCAACCTGCGCGGCGATTTTTGTCCTCTGCGGCACACTCTACTTTGTGCTGTACTACCTCACCCTCCGCCATGTCGCGGGGGGCGCGCTGCTGGCCGCTGCGATCTTTTTCGTTTTCTTGAACCTTCAACTTTTCCACGGCTTGCCGGATAGTGGCTCCATCACGATGTGGTCCTGGCCGTCGTCCTCGATCGTGCGGTCGGTCTTCGACCTCGGATTTTTCGCCATGCTCGCCTTGCATGGCCGGTCGGGGCATTCGCGGTGGATGGTCGCGAGCTCAGCGATGGTAGGACTCGGGCTTCTCTTCGAGATGGATACCGGCCTTTACCTGCTCGCATCGTTTTTCTACTACCTTTTTGTGACGTGGCTCCACGGTGTTCGGGGTGTCGAAGGCCCCTGGTCGGCGAATCTCAGCATTCGGACGATGGCGTCCCTCGCTGCGACGCTGATCTCGGTCACGGCGGTGGGCCTCCTCATCGCAAGCCGAGGCACCCTGTTCTCGCGTGAATTTTTCGAGGGATGGCTGGAAGGAGTCAGGACATACGGCGGCGGCTTTTCCTCGCTTCCCGTCGTCAGGAGTGGGCGGATCGCCCTGGCGATGTTGATGGTACTGGTCGGGCTCTCGATCGGCTCCATGTTACTCCCGATCCTGCGGAGACGGTCAGGCCGCATGGGATTCCAAGATCGCTACATGGGATGCTGGGGGAGCTACGCCTGGTGTGCGATGGCCTTGTTCGTCAATCGCTCGCATCCGTGGAATATCTTCCACTGCATCTTGCCGTTCGGCGTCCTTGCCGCCTATCTCGCCCGGTCCATTCTGGATCGATCGCTGGAGGTCACGGCCGGCCTGGGCCGGTCCGGCTCCACGCCCTGGCGGACCTCGCTCCTCCGCCAGGGAGCGCCGGGATTGGCGCTGGTCGTCGCTCTGATCGCACTCTGGACCAACCCCGCGTTTCGTGGTTACCCGAATCTCTGGAATCGTCCCGTACGCTCGACCAGCCTCGGCCCGGAATTGTGCCTGATGCCCGGGCTTTGCGGATTCCCGGAGAGCGATGCGGAGAAGATCGAGGAATTCCGCTCGGTGACGGGTCAAATGGCCGAATATCGAACGTCTGGTCAAAGCATCGAGATCATCCACGCCTTCGACCCGATCTTTTACCTGGCTTCGGGATGCCCCCCGCTGGATCGCTATTCGCCTCTCCTGCCCGACCTGAAGACGAAGCAACAACTGACCGAGGCGATCGGCCGCTTTCAGGCGAGGAAGACTCCCCGCGTCGTGATTCAGGAACCCACCGATCTTCACGAAGACTGGACTTCTCTCAGGGAAGCCTTGTCTGCCTATCGGAACGTCCTCCTGGCGGATTATGAGATCGAGAAGCGGATCGGCCATCTCGAGATCTGGAGGCTCCAATCCACTCGCTGATCCGAGCCGCCGCCGGAATTGCCAGGTTCCATCGAATCGATCGGCCGGGCCCCTGGGTCCGGCTTTTTTCTTGCGCGGATTCCGCGCCCGGAACCCCGTTCCCACCGGTATCCGGGCGTGAGCAAGCGTCCTCCTGATGACAGGAACTCGGGCTCTCCGGTATGGTAGGAGGGCCCCGCGACGGGTCGCCCCGCGCGATCGGATCGGGCCCCCTCAGACGGATCGAACCAAGGAGGATGGATCATGACGGAGCGTGTGCTGCTGACGGGAGGGAGCGGATTCTACGGACGCAGGATCGCCGAGGCTCTCCGGCGGCATGATTATGAGGTCGCCACCCCAGGCCGCCCGGATTTCGACCTGATGGACGCCGAATCGACCCGCCAGGTCGTCCGGCGGATGGCCCCCGACATCATCGTCCACTCGGCGGCCTACTACGGCGGGCTGGGGATCTGCATCGCCGAGCCGGTGCAAATCTTCTCGCGGAACGTGGTCATGGGCGTGAACGTCCTGGAAGCCGCCGCCGCCGCCGGCGTCAAGAAGGTCATGGCGATCGGCTCGGCCTGCTCGTACCCGGGCGGGGTCGTCGGCGACATGAAGGAAGCCGACTTCTGGTCAGGTCCGCTGCACCCGTCGGTCGAGTCATACGGGTTCACCAAGAAGGTGCTGGAGGTCGGCCTTCGTGCCTACGGCAAGGGGTGTGGGATCGTCGGCCAGATGCCGATCGTCACCAACCTCTACGGCGAACACGACGTTTTCGGCGAGTATCGCTCGCACGTGGCCGCGGCGCTGATCAAGAAGTTTGCCGACGCCGTGCAGGCGAAGGCCGAGAAGGTCGTTTGCTGGGGAACCGGGGCGCCGGTCCGGGAGTTCATCTACTCGGGCGACGCAGCCGAGGCCGTCGTCCGGCTGTTGAAGAGCGGATACACCGAACCCCTGAACGTCGGGACGGGAATCGGCACGACGATCAAGGAACTCGCCGAATTGACCGCGAAGCTGACCGGATTTCGTGGCGAGATCGTCTGGGACACGACCAAGGCCGACGGTGTGATGCGGAAGGTGCTGGACGTCTCGAAGATGGAGAGCGTCCTGAACTGGCGCCCACCGACCAGTCTGGAGGCCGGCCTGAAGCGAACCATCGGCTGGTACCTGGAGAACAAGGCCGAGGCCGACGCCCGTCCGTGAGAGGGCCTGTGGCCCCGATCCCGATTCGCAATGCGATCACATTGTCTTATGTATCAGCCCATGTAGGAGGGAGCTCCTGCTCCCGACCCGGACGAAGCCCAAGGTATCGCGAAAATCGCCGGCTGGAGCCGGCTCCTACATGGGACCTTCGACCCAGACGAATCCCAAGGTTTCGCGAAGTTCGCCGGCTGGCCGGCTGGTGCCGGCGTCAGCGTGACGTTGATCGATGAGGACTCCTCACGATAAAATATCGGGCCCGCGCCGCCGCGCGGCTCGCGAATTTCGAGGCGCCCCGGGACGGACCGGTGGCCCGGCCCCATCGGCGAACGCGCCCGCTCGCCCCGGACGATCCGATCCGACACGAGACAAGAGGACGACGACGATTAGCACCTCCACCCCCCAAACATCCTCCACGACCGGCACTGGCTCGCTGAATACCCCCTACGGCGGCACGCTGGTCAACCTGATCGTCGGCGACGCCCGGGCCGCCGAGATGAAGGCGACCGCCAAGGACTTCGCCAGCCTCACCCTCGACGAGCGCGGGCTCTGCGACCTGGAACTGCTCGCGGTCGGTGGGTTCTCACCCCTGAAGACCTTCCTCGGCAAGGCCGATTACAACCGGGTCGTCGCCGAGATGCGCCTCGCCGACGGAACCCTCTGGCCGCTCCCCGTGACGCTCCCGGTGAAGCCCGGCGAGGGCGTCGCCGAGGGGAAGCCACTCGCCCTCCGCGACGTCTACGGCAACCTCCTGGCCTTCCTCCACGTCGAAGAAATCTATTCCTACGACAAGGAGGCGGAGGCCAAGGGCGCCTACGGCTCGACCGACACGAAGCACCCAGCGGTGGCCCACCTCCATCGACAGGCCAACCACTACGCCTCGGGCCGGCTGGAAGTGATCCGCGTCCCGCCGCATTACGACTTCGTCGAGCTGCGCCGGACTCCGGCCGAACTCCGCGAGCACTTCCAAGGCCTCGGCTGGAGCAAGATCGTCGCGTTCCAGACCCGGAACCCACTGCACAGGGCGCACGAGGAATTGACCAAGCGCGCGGCCGAGCAGATCGGCGGCGGCCTCCTGATTCACCCGGTCGTCGGCGTCACCAAGCCAGGCGACGTCGATCATTACACCCGGGTCCGGTGCTATCGGGCCCTGGTGGATAACTACTACGAGTCGGGAAGCGTCGTTTTGAGCCTGCTCCCGCTGGCCATGCGGATGGCCGGACCGCACGAGGTCCTGCTCCACGCGATCATCCGGCGGAACTACGGCTGCACTCATTTCATCGTCGGCCGCGACCACGCCGGACCCGGTAACGACTCAACCGGCAAGCCGTTCTACTCGCCCTATGCCGCCCAGGAATCGATGGCGACGCACAAGGACGAGATCGGAATGGAGATGGTCGACTTCAAGCAGATGGTCTACCTGCCCGACGAGGAGCGGTACTGCCCCGTCGACGCGGTCCCGCCGGGCGCGACGACGGCGGATATCTCGGGGACGCAGGTTCGCGACAACTACCTGGCGAAGGGGTTGCAGCTTCCCGAGTGGTTCAGCCGTCCGGCGGTTGCCGAGATCCTCAACGAGACCAACCCGCCGAGGTTCCGCCAGGGGCTCACGATTTGGTTCACGGGCCTTTCGGGCTCGGGCAAGAGCACGGTGGCCCAGGCTCTGATCGAGCGGCTGGCCGAGTACGGCCGGAACTGCTCGCTGCTCGACGGCGACGAGATCCGGACCCACCTCTCGAAGGGGCTCGGCTTCAGCAAGGAAGACCGCGACACCAACATCCGGCGCGTCGGGTACGTCGCGGGCCTGGTCGCCCAGCACGGCGGGACGACCCTCTGCTCGGTCATCAGCCCGTACCGGGCGATCCGCGACGAGGCCCGGAAGATGTCGAAGGGGAATTTCGTCGAGGTGTATTGCAGCGCCCCGGTGGAGGTCTGCGAGAAGCGGGACGTCAAGGGGATGTACGCCAAGGCCCGCGCCGCGGTCGCCGAGGGGAAGCCGATGGGCTTCACCGGCGTCGATGACCCCTACGAGCCGCCGACCAATCCCGAGGTCACCATCGACACCGGCGCACTGGCCGTGGATCAGTGCGTCGACGCGATCGTGGCGAAGCTGCTGGATCTGGGTTACATTCTGCCCCACGGCCACATCGTCGCCTGATATCTCAGAGCGAGCGACATCCGAATCTCAACACGGCCCGTCGGCCCCGATTCGATCGGGGCCGCCGGGCCGCCTTCGTTTCACCGACTCTCACGACATCCCCGGCAGAAGCTTGACGATCTTCTGCCATCGGGTCTCGCGCTCCTGCTGGATCGCGGCAATCCGCTGGTGGATCCAGGCGACGGCGTCGTGCGGGCCGGTGACGCCCGGGATGGCCTGGTCGGGGCGTGGTGCGGTCGGCGGCGGGACGACCGGGCGCGTCGGCGCTGGCGCTGGCCGCGCGGCCGGGGACGGCGGAGCGGCGGGCGCCTCGGAGGCCGAGGGGGCCTCGGCCGGTTTCGGCGGTGTCGCTGGTTGCGATCTTGGCGGGAGGGTCGGGATCGGCCTGGCCGGCGCAGCAGCGGGGGCTGGCTTGCTCGACGATCTGGCGAGTTCCTCCCTCAACTCCTGAAGCTCGCGGGTGAGGTCGTGCAGGCGGTCCAGTTCCTCGCGGATGACGTCCATCTGCTCGCGGTGCATCGAGCTGAACATCTGGACGAGCATCCCCATCGCCTGCTGGAACTGGTCGAACATCTGCTGCTGCATCATGCTGAACTGATGGACCAGCGGGACCAGCGCCGACTCGGTGATCTCGGGATGCATTCGGCCGGAGTCGTTGACGAGCTCGACGCCAGCGGCCGAGGCGACCACCGGCATTGGCGGGATGGGCATCGATGTCGAGAAGCCGGAGAACGCGGCGAGCGACGGGACGGCCGGAGAGGAACGACGAGCCAGAGTGCCCTGGCCCGAGGGAGCCGACCACCCGACCGAGGAGCCGGCCTCGGGATCCAGGCTGTCGTCGGCGGCATGGACCCGAACGCGAATGCGGTATCGGCCGATCCCCAGGACGTCGCCCTCGACGAGCGGGCCGAAGCGGGCCGGCTCGGCGTTGATCGAGAGGCTCCGGCCGCCACGGAGGTCGACGACCCAGAGGCCGGTCGGGGTTCGGAGCAGAGCGGCGTGGAAGGCCGAGACGCTGGGGTCGGTCAGGCGGAACTTGCAGCCTCGGGCCGAGCCGATGAGCGAGATCACCCGATTCATCGGCCAGACCGTGCGCTCGGAGGGCCCGTTGAGAAATTCCAGGGAGACGCCGGGCAAGGTTTCGTGTGCGATCGACCGGACGATCAGCGGGGATTCCCGGCACGGGGGAGCTGGATCGCCGCCTTCACGTCGGATCACGAACGGGCCGACCTGGACCAGCTCGCCGCCGTTGAGCCATCCCCACTTGCGCGAACCGGTCGCGTCGCAGGTGCCGGTCCGGCTCTCGAGGTCGAGCCAGAAGACGCCGCCGGCGATCGCCTGCAAGTAGAGGTGCCGCCGGCTGACCTTCAGGTCATCGAGGATGAGGTCAGCGCGGGGGTCGCGACCGAGGACGGCGAACGGCTGGGGGAGCGGCCAGGGCCGGGCCTCGCCGTGCCGGGGGCCCTCGACGGTCAGCCGGATCGGCTCGGTCAACCCACAGGCGTTGAGGAAAGATCTCATAAGCGCATCAGGGAGATGATCAAGGAGCCGACCGGCCGTGGTCGGGTGGCCGGCAGCGGGCAGAGGTCGCGGCCGGATGTCCCCTTGGCTACGGGACGGTACTGGGATCTTCCATTATCCTAGGCGATCGCCGGACCGTCCACCGGGACCGTCACGGATTCCCGCCCTCGTCGCCGCCGTGTTGCTTTGATGCGACATTTCCCGGGCGGCTGGGACAAGGCGATCATTGTGATTGTGGCCAGCCGCCAGGCGGGGTTACAATTCGGTCAGCCCCGGGCCGAACGGTCGGCCTGCGCGCACGGCCCGATCGGCGGGCCCTTCCCAAACCGGAGGCAACGCCCCCCGATGTTTCGCAAGGGAATCATCCTGGCCGGAGGCTCCGGCACGCGGCTCTATCCGATCACCCGGGCCGTCAGCAAGCAGCTCCTGCCGGTCTACGACAAGCCGATGATCTATTATCCGCTGTCGACTCTGATGCTGGCCGGCATCCGAGAGGTCCTGCTGATCTCCACTCCCGACGACATCGGCGGGTTCGAGCGTCTGCTCGGCGACGGGAGCCACCTCGGCCTGGAGATCCGCTACGCCGTCCAGCCCCACCCCGGCGGGCTGGCACAGGCGTTCCTCATCGGCGCTGAGTTCGTCGGAGCCGATCCCGTGGCGCTGATCCTCGGCGACAACATCTTCTACGGCCAGGGCTTCCAGGCGATGCTCCAGCGCGCCCGGTCGCAGGCCGAGGGGGCCTCGGTCTTCGCCTACCCGGTGAAGGACCCGGAGCGGTACGGTGTCGTCGAGTTCGCGCCGGACGGCCGCGCGCTCTCGATCGAGGAGAAGCCAGCGCGGCCGAAGTCGAACCACGCCGTCACCGGGCTGTACTTCTACGACAACCAGGTTGTTGAGATCGCCCGGGTTCTAAAGCCCTCGCCTCGGGGCGAGCTGGAGATCACCGACGTCAACCGGGTGTATCTCGACCGCGGCCAGCTTCGGGTCGAGATTTTCAGCCGGGGCTTCGCCTGGCTCGACACCGGGACCACCGAATCGCTGATCCAGGCGGCCAACTACGTCGAGGCGATCGAGTCGCGCCAGGGCCTGAAAATTGCTTGTATCGAGGAAATTGCCTTTCGGATGGGCTTCATCGACGCGGACCAGGTCCGCCGGCTCGCCGATCGGATCCCCAATGATTACGGGGCGTATCTTCGTCAGGTTGCCACGGAACTGGTCGTCAGTCCGTAGTTCAATCGGTTCGCCGGGAGGCCCGACCTCCCGGCGAACCGGACCAGACCGGCCGGCCCGATGATCAGGGTGCCCCGAGCTGTCCGGCGATTTTGCGATAGTCGGCGAGTTCGAGGACGTGGAGACCGGCGGGGAGTCCTCGGCTCTTGCCAGCTTCGAGGGCCTTGCGGGCTTTTTCCATTTCGTCGAGGCTGAGGTAAGCTTCGGCGAGGTGGAAGAACTTGGAGGCGGAGGCCGAGGCGCGGGCGGTGGCCTCGAGGTCGGAGAGGGCGCGTCGTTTCTCGCCCATCTTGAGGTAGATGACCCCTCGGGTATCGAGGAACTCGGGGAGGGCTCCCCGGACGCGGATGGCCTTGTTGACGAGGTCGAGGGCTTCGAGCCCACGGCCGCCGCGAAGGGCGAGGAGCCAGGCGAGGTTGTTCGAGGCAATGCCTTCGGCGTCGTTGCTCTGGACGACACGGCGATAGGCTTCCTCGGCGCGGGTATAGTCGCCCATTCGCTCGTAGAGGTTGCCGAGGCAGAGAACAGGGTTTACTGATCGGTATTCGCCGCCGGGTGTGGCTCCCTGATACCAGGCGAGGACGCGCCGGACCTGGTCGAGGTTGAGGGGGTGGGCGGAGTCGCAGACGACCTGGACGGCGATCGCGCCGGCGATCTCGCGCTGGGCGGGATCGGAACGGAGGGACTCGCAGAGGTTGACGGCGTCGACGATCCGGCCGCGACGGGCGAGGAAGAGGGCGAGCGGGAGCTGGGGCGAGGTGGCCTTGGGGTCGGGGCTGGGCAGGGTGGCGACGTGCCGATAGACGGCATCGGCGGCATCGAACAGGCCGAGTCGTTCGGCTTCGAGGGCCAGGCGGAGGCGGCCGTTGGGTGTGAGGTCGGGCCTGGCGTCGAACTTTCGGATGCGATCGCTGGCGGCATCGATCTGGCCGGCGGCCCGGTCGATCTCGGCCTCGAGCAGGAGGGGAACGAGCGGTTCTCGCTGGATCGGCCGGAGCTTGTCGACGAGCTTGCGGGCCTGGTCGAGGTCGGAGTCGTCGCCGGGGCGATGGTGGCGGACGAGGGCCTCGACGGCCAGGGTGTAATAGAGTGGGCGTCGGGCGACGGCCTCGGGATCCTTGGCGGCCTCGGCCCGGAGGGTGAGCTCCTGGAACTGCTCGCGGGCGCGGGGCCAATCGCCGATGGCCTCGAGGAGCTGGGCGAAGCGGCGGCGGTCGTCGAGGGTGGCGGCTCCCTCCTGGGCGATGAGGGTCTCCAGCTCGGCGGCGGCCAGTTTGCGAGACTCGGGAGTTCCCTGGATCTCGTGGATCTGGGAGAGGATGCGGAGGTCGTCGGGGTTGGCGCCTGGGCCGGTGGCCGACGGATAGAGGGCGACGGCGTCGGCGATCCGGGGCGGGCTGGCGTTGACGTAGAGCTGGGCCAGAGCGCGTCGGGCCGATGAGGCGGTGGTCGGCGACTTCGAGGCCGATTGGTCGAGGATTTCCTTGAGGACGGGTTCGGCCTCGGCGGGCTGGTTGGTCTCGACGAGGAACTGGGCGAGGAGCCGCTTGACGGAGAGGTCGGTGGGGTCTTTCAGCTCGCGCTGGGCGCGGTCGTACCAGGAGCGGGCCCGGCCATACCAGGTTCGCGAGCGGTCGGGGTCGACCACTTCGTAGGCCTTGCCGACGATCGCACAGCACTGAGCGACGGCCGTGGGTTTGGGGGCGAGTCGGACCTCGGCCTCGCGGGCCGCCTGCTCGGCCTGCTCGGTCCGGCGGGCGAGGATCAGGAAGCGGACCAGGATGATGTGTCGATTGGGGTCGTCGGGAGCGTCGGCCAGTCCACGGCGGATCACGGAGATCGCCTCGTCGGCGCCGTTGTGTTCGAGGAGAAGCTGGGCGAGCCAGACGCGGGACTGGAAGTCGGAGGGGTCGGTTTCGACGGCTTTCCGGGCGATTTCCTCGGCCTTCTGCACGTCGCGGTTGGCCAGGGCGAGCTTGCTGGCGACGCGGCCGAGGTCGCCGGTGTAGGCGCCGGTTTGGGGCAATTCGGAGTAGAACCGGAGGGCCTCGGCGCCCTGGCCGGAGCGGAAGAGAAGCTGGATATAACCCCGGAGGACGATCGGGTCGCGCAGGCCGAGATCGACGGCGAGGCGGTAGGCGGCGAGGGCGGCCTCGGTCTTTTCGCGTCGGGCGTCGTCGGAAGGAGCGTCGGCGGCTTCTTCCTCATTGAGTCGGGCGAGAGCGAGTGGGACGCGGGCCATGTCGGGGCGTCGGAGGCGGAGTTCGTCGAGGAGGGCGTGGGCCTGATCGCGGAGTTTTCGGCGTGCGGCGAGGTCGGCTTCGTTCCGGGCGCGCCAGGCGAGGAATTGTGAGCGAGCGAAGGCGGCGGATTCGGGGTCGATCAACTCGATGTCGTGGAGGCGGGCCGTGGCCCGGTCGGCGTCGCCGGCGGCCATGGCGATCTCGAAGAGGCGGAGCCTTGGCTGCAAGTTCTGGGGGTCCTCGCGGAGGAGCCGCTCCCAGGCGGCGACAGTGGCGGGGTCGCTGAGCCGGTCGAGCTCGGTCGCGATCGAGGTCAGGATCTGTCGGCGGCCCTCGCGGGGGAAATTGTCGATCCCCTGACCCAGTTTTTCGAGGGCAGTGCGGGCGGCCTCGCCGCCCCTGGCAAGTGCCAGGGAGATGCCGGTCAGGCGGAACTCAAAGCGATCGCCGACCTCCTGTCGAGCGCGATCGAGGATGGACTGGGCCTCGTCGAGGCGTTGACGCCGGATGCGGGATTCGACCAGGGCGATCCAGGGCCGGATATCGCTCGGGGCGCGGGCACGGGCGGTTTCGAGGAGGTCGTCGGCGCGGCTCTCCTGGCCCTGCTCGGCCAGGAGTTGAGCGCGGAGGAGCATGACCTCGAGGGCGTCGGGGTTTGCGGCGGCGGCCTCGTCGAGCAGCTTCTGGACTTCGGTCCAGTTTCGGGAGGCGGCGGGCTGGCGGCGGACCTGGGTCATCAGCAGGGCCGCCAGCGGGATGCGGGCGACGGCCGGTTGCTGGGCGTAGAGCTCGCGGTACTGCCGGATGCCCTCCTCGACGTCGCCGCGGGCGATCAGCGCCTGGATGTAATTCTGGCGGGCCATCAGGTCGCCGGGATTGATGCTCAGGGCGCGGAGGGCGGCCTCCTGCTGCTGCTCGACCTCGTTGGTCTCGGCGTAGCAGCGGGCCAGCAGGGCATTGACGACGCCGCGGAAGTTTCCCATCCGGACGATGGTCGGCAGCATCGCGGTGAGGATGCGGCGAGCGTCTCGGAACTCGCGGTGGTTGTAATGGTCGAATGCCTGGAGATACTGGATCAGCGGCCGGGGAGCTTCAAGGCGTTCGAGTTCGGCGATTTGAAGCCGGAGGCCGGCCGACTCCGATTCGCCCCGGTTGGCCAGGTTGATCGCGAGTTGCCAGCGGAGGTTCAGGTCGCTGGGGAGGGCCTTCAGGCCGAGTTCCAGGGCCTCAGCGGCGCGGTCGAAGCGTCCGGACCGTTGCTCGATGGAGGCCAGGGCGAGGTAGAGCGAGCTGGCTTTCGGCACGGCGGCCAGGCCGCGGTCGAGGACCTGCCGCGCGGCGTCGAGCCCGGTGGCGGTACCGCCGGCCTGCCGCTCGACGGCCCGAGCCAGTTCGAGATAAAGTTCGGCGTGGTCGGGCGCCAGTTCGATGGCCTTTCGGAAATCGTCGACGCCGCCGGCCGCGGCCTTGCCCGGGCCCTTGGCGCGGGTAGCGGCCCCTTCGCGATACTGTCCACGGCCGAGGTAGGCGCGGTAATCCTTCGGCGACGAGGCGACCATGGCGTCGATCGCCTTGTCGGCCTCGTCCTTCCGCCCGAGGCTATCGCGAAGGAGGGTCGCTCGCCGGCCCGCCGCCTCAAGTTGCTCGGGTGCCTTGTGATCGATCGCGGAGGCGTAGGATTTTTCCGCCGAGGTCGCATCGCCATCCTGGTCGTAACATCGGCCCATCAGGTACTCGAGGTGCCCGTCGTCCGGGGTGCGGCGGAGCAGACTTGCCAGATAGCCCCGCGCCTTCTCCGTAGCGGCGCCGCCAATCTCCACGGCGATCTCGGCGGCTCGACGCCGGACGTCGTCCTTCCCCGGATACTGCCGGAGGATGTCGTCGAGGATCGACAGCGCCTCGTCCCGCCGTTGCGTCGATTCCAGCTTCAGCAGGACCTCGGCGTATTTCTGGCGGATCTCGGCCCGGGATTCGTCCTGCTCGTCCAGGACGGCCAGATACTCACGATACAGCCGCTCGGCCTCGACAAAATCTCCCTCGGAGACAGCCCGGTCGGCCTGCGCCACCACCCCGCGAGCCAGCCGACTGACCTGGAAGGACCAGAACAGGTAGCCGGTGCCCCCCACGATCACCACTGCGACGATCAGGATCGCCAGCCGCTTGACGGTCTTGTTACCCATGCTCCCGGTGCCTCTCGTGGTGGCTCTCGCCTCGCGCCGGGCCCGTCAGGCCCGTCCCATCATCAACCTATCCAGCTTACTACGCATCCCCCCCACCGACAACGCGATCCGCCTCTCCTTCCCGATTACGTCACCCAGTCGGCCAACCCGCGTCGCTTTTCGGCATCATTCTCATTCGTGACCGCCCGCACACTAACGATATTCCGAGCATACCCCTCGCGCCGCCCACTACCGATGCACCGGACATACTTCACCCCAATCGGCCCGACTCCTCGGTCGTCCCCTACCGATTAACCGAGCATACCTGGACGTCTCCGGCCATCTTCCCCCCTACCGATGGACCGGACATACTTCCGCCGCCGAGCTTCGCCGCCGCCCTCATCCCTTGCCCCGCCGATTTCCTCAGAACCGCCGCCAACATGACCGAACGTCCACCACGATAGACCGGACATGGTTCGCCAGTGTCTTTTTGTTCCTAACGATTAACCGAGCATGGTCGTGGGATGCCCGGTTTCCGTACATCTGTTCCGTACCGATTCTCGGCCCATAGTGGTCAGATGTTCCTAGCGATAGACCGAGCATGGAACGAGGGCGATTTCGCGATTAACCGGGCATACTTCACACGATGTACCGGACATACTTCGGGGCTGCACCCACGATTAACCGGGCATACCACTACCGATTAACGGGACATAGTTACGGTCCGTAAGTTATTGTTTTCCAGGCCCTTGCGTCGCCGAGAATTTGTTATAGACTCTTGTTACAAGAAGAAAAAGACAACAACACGCGTGAGAGGGGGGTGTTGTTGTTTTTCTCTTCTTCGGACCAGGAAGACCGGGGGCCATGGGAGGCCGCTGACCATGCGATCGTCGTGATGGGAACCAGGCGAGCTGCGAGGGGGCCTCAGCGATGGATGAGTGGGAGCTGCCGCTGGAGGAGACCGAAGAGTTCGAGGCTCCGGCCGTCGAGGGGGTCTCACCGGCCGACGCGGGTTGGAAGGACGAGTTGAACCTCGCGGAGTTCCCGATCGCGGCGCTGACGGACCGCGTGCCCGACGGCCAGACGACGATGGTCTTCGAGGATCGGATGGAGCGCCGGGACAGCGCCCCGATCATTCGACGGCTGACGATCATGGGGACGCACAAGCACGGTCTGCCGACAGCGACCGACGACGAGGTTCTGGTTGGCCTGATCCAGTTGACCAAGCGGCGGAGCAACTTCACGGATGCCCGGGTGCAGTTCTCGCGGTACGAGCTGATCGAGCTGCTGGGGTGGCCGCAGAGCGGCCAGAGCTACCGACGGATCGAGGAAGCCCTGCACCGGTGGGTGGGCGTCGTGCTGATGTACGAGAATGCCTGGTGGGACAACATTGCCAAGAGCTGGGTCGACGAGCAGTTTCACGTTCTGGACAACGTGACGCTCTACGACCGGGAGCGGTGGCGAAGCTCCCGGCGCAACGGCAAGGGGGATCGGGGCGGGAAGCCGGACAAGCCTCCCCTGCCCCTCTCGAGCTTCCGCTGGAACGAGGTGATTTTCCAGAGCTTTCAGAGCGGGAACCTGAAGCAGCTTGACCTGGAGTTTTACCTGAAGCTCCGGCTGCCGACGACCAAGCGGATGTACCGGTTCCTGGACAAGCGGTTTTATCGGCGGTCTCGGCTGGATTTCGACCTGCGATCGCTGGCCTGCGAGCATATTGGGCTGAGCCGGTCGTACGCACCGACGGAGCTGAAGCGTCGGCTGAAGCCGGCACTTGAGGAGCTGGAGCAACTGGGTTTCCTCGAACCGCTGGCGCCGGAGGAGCGATACTCGTACGTCAAGCGGGGGTGCTGGCGGATCATCTTCATCCGGGGCGGCCGGGCGACCGCGGTGGCGCAGGACCCCTCGGATCGCGAGGAGCACGGGCCGGACGAACTCATCGGGGCGCTGAAGGAGCGGGGCGTCACCGCGAGGACGGCACAGGAGCTGGTCGAGGCGCACCCGGCGGCACGGGTCCGGACCAAGATCGAGGTCTTCGACTGGCTGATGAGGAACGAGGACCGAAGGGTCGGCAAGAATCCGGCGGGCTACCTGGTCGCCTCGATCCGGTCGGACTACAAGCCGCCGGAGGACTTCCGGACCCAGGAGAAGGCCTCGAAGGCGGCCGGCAAGGCGAAGGCGGCGGCCGAGGCCAGGGCGCAGCAGGAAGAGGCCCGCGCTCGAGACGAGGCCGAGCGCGACAAGGCGCGCGAGCAGCGGCTTCGCGCGGCCTGGGAGCAGCTCCCCGAGTCGGAGCGCGACGCGATCCGGGCGGCGGTCAAGGCCGAGAACCCGGGGATCGGCCGGTGGAAGACGATGCTGGAACCGCTCTGCCTGGCGGCTCTGGAGGCCCGGCTCGGACCGGACACCGAGGCCCCATCGAAACCAGACGAGGGTCAGCGCCTTCTTTTCCCCGAGGCCCGGCCCGCCAAGACGAAGTAGGATCCCGTTCGGCTTGCAGCCTCCTTAAACCCGATAAAGGAATGCTTTCTAGATATCGGATTCCAGATTCCTGATCGACGCCGTCTCTTG
>DAHZZC010000583.1 GCA_027435495.1 Planctomycetales bacterium | reverse complement strand
GAGCGGGTGCCGGGTCGCCTCGACCTCGTACCCGATCGGCTCGAAGACCGCCCGGAGAAACGCCTCACCGCCTCGGACCGGCAGCACGTCGAGCCGGGCCTCCAGCGGGATCGGCGACTGAGCGAGGTCGGGACGTGCCTCGCACCGCCCCTGGAGCGCCGATCCCAGCACCCGCGCGATCGCGACGCTCAGGAACGACGAGGCCACATACGGCCGGTCGTTGACGTACTGCGCCAGCAAGCCCTCGCCCGCCCCCCTACCCCGGACGATCCCCACAGGGTCCACGTCGAGAAGCAGGCAGGCCGAGCATCGATCCTCGGACGCCTCGGAATAGAAGACATGCGCCCGGCCGAAGCTCAGGTCGTACGACAGAAACCGCCCGGGATGCTTGTGCAGCAGAAAGCCCAGGTCCGTTGCCGGGGAGTGGGTGGTCGTGATCGTCAGCAGCATTCGGGACTCCTCGGATGAGTGTCACCCTCCCCGAAATCCTAAACGATCGCCACTCCCCGCGTCGAACGGCCTCGCGATTTCGGCTTGGGTCCGGTTCTGCCGTGCCTTGCGGCATCCCCAGGCAGTCCTGCACACAGAATAGTCTGTATCCGGCAGGAGCGATCGATGCGCCGGCAGGACCGTTCGCCATTTCCAGATTTCAGCAACAACTCGCAAGCCCTTGTTTACCAGGCATTTCCACACCGTAATCCCCACCAAAACCCGCGTTTTTTGGGAGTCCTGGACCGTTCTGGCATCGGCCTTGCAATTACCTTCTCTCGTCCAAAACGAAGAAACGATCAGAAGCAGAAAAGACAAAGAATCAGGCAGATTTCTTCACATACAGGAAACCAACCTCGCTGGCGACGGCCTCCAACGACCTTGGATGAGCCCACCGCCAAAAGGAGGGCGGGAAGCCTCGCACGACCCCCCGCCCTCCTTTCTTACACCCGACGCCCGGAACGGCCGCGATCGGCCCTTCCGAGCGGACGAACCAACCGGCCAGTTCTCGGATTTCGTACGACGAAGGGAGAGGTCGTCGTCCGGAATCCGTAGCTGGTCGGTTTTTTCTTTTCGAACGCGGGGCGCCGCTTGCTCATCGCGCTGGGATCGTCGACACTATCGGCGGCCGTCCCGACCCCGATGCTGACCCGATCACCCCACGAATCGAGACGATGACGGATCCTCAATCGCCCTCCACCAACGCGACTCCCTCGATATTCCGGACCCGGCGGTCGTTCCTGACGGCGACGGCCGCGGCGATCGCGGCGCCGGTGCTGACGGGAGGTCGGGTGCGAGCCGGATCGACCCGGCCGATGATCGCCTACGTCGGGACGTTCAGCTCGCCGCTCCGTGATGTCCTGCCGACGCAGGTCGACCTGCCCCCCGGCAACGGCCGGGGCATCCACCTGTTCCGGGTCGATCGCGAGTCGGGCACGCTGACGCCCGCGGGCGTCCACGAGATGGGGACCAGCCCGAGCTGCGTCATCGCCAACTCCAACGGGACCCGGCTCTATTCGGCCAACGAGACCGATCACTCGGGCGCCGGCAAGGAAGGCTCAGTGGCCGCCTTCGCCATCGATCGGGCCGACGGGCACCTGAAGCCGATCAACGCGGTTCGATCCGGGGGCGCGGGACCGACCTACATCAGCCTGCACCCGTCCGGGCAATTCCTGCTGGTCGCCAACTACTTTGGCGGCTCGGTCGCCGTCTTGCCAATCCGGAAGGATGGCGGCCTCGGCGATCCGACGGATGTGAAGCAGGACGCCGGCCCCATCGGCCCGACCCGGGCCACACACGCCCCGCCGGGGAGCTTCGCCGTCAGCGGGCACGACCGGACCCACGCCCACATGATCCGCGCCGATGCCTCCGGCCGGTTCGTCGTCCACGCCGAACTCGGGCTGGATCGACTCTATATCTGGAAGTTCGACGACCAGCGCGGCGTCCTCTCGCCGAACGACCCGCACGAGGTCGCCCTGCCGCCCGGCGACGGCCCCCGCCACTTCGCCTTCCACCCGAACGGCCGGTGGTTCTACTCGATCCAGGAAGAGGGCTCGACGGTCGTCCTCTTCGATTACGACGCCGATAAGGGCCGGCTCGCGCCCCGTCAGACGGTCTCCACTCTCCCGCCCGGGGCCGTCGGGACGAACTTCTGTTCCGAGATCCTGGTCTCGGCCGACGGCCGGTTCGTCTACGCCGGCAACCGCCTGCGCGACAGCATCGCCGTGTTCGCGGTTGGACCCGACGGTCGATTGACCTTCGTTGGCGAGGAATGGACCCGCGGCGATTATCCCCGCAGCTTCGCCTTCGATCCCGATGGCCGCTTCCTGTATTGCTGCAACCAGCGCGGGGATAACGTCTCGATCTTCCGGGTCGATCGCCCGACCGGGAAGCTGGAATTCACCGGCCATCAGGCCGCCGTCGGCAACCCGTCGAGCCTCGTCTTCGTCGAGCTGGCCGCCGGATGAGCACCCGAGGCAGCCTGGCACGAGAAATCCCTCTCTGAATTCATGCGATTTTGCACAAGCATGGAACGCCGATTTCGAGGAGGGAGACCGACGGACATTTCTGGAGTCCCCGGGCAACATTTCCTGGGGTCGCCCATAGTGGGACTCGCGGCGGCAGGAGGAGGAACAGGCCCGCGGCGCGCGTCCTCATGTGCGGGGGTTTGGCGATCGTGGCGGATCGAGGGCGAGGGGACGTCCGGCGCCCGTCGGCGCCGGGTGCGGCCCGCCGTCTGATCGGCCGCTTCCCGGAGGAAGCGCCGGGCTGGTTCGGTTCGGGAGGGCGGCGAAGCGGAGCCCAGTGCGCGAGCAGCGGGTGCGGCGGCCGACGGGCCTGGGCGGGCGGATCTCTCCGGACGTCGGGAGAGGCGGTCGGACAAATGTCGATTTGGCTCCTGACCCGAACGGCACGTCCTGTAGCTTCCAGGCGAGAATCCGGGTGATCTGGGGAACGCTCATTCCGCCCAGACTCTTGCCCAGCTTCCTTGGGGACGTGCCGTTCCCGTCTGGGCCCATAATGCCTTCTGCGTGCGCAACAGCATTCGATCGGGGGCTGTCCGGAAAGCCTGGGCGGAAGAAGCTGAGCTCGTCCGTCGCACAGGTTCAGGAACCCGTAGCTGGTCGGGCCCCGAGATCCAGGAATTGCTCGCCAGGGGCCGCGTCCGGGGATACGCCGGTCACCACATCAACAGCGTCAGCCAATCGCCCCTATTTGCCGGGCTTGCCGATAACATTGAGTTCTTGACGCGTGCCGACCATCTCGCGGCGCACAGCGGCAACTGGCGAACCCCAACGTATGGCCCATTCGTCAGTAGAACGCCATAGCCAGCGTCCATGGCAATCCGGGTCCTTCTGGATGGACCCAGCCCATCCCAACCGATATGTTGTTTTACCCGGATTCGATTCGAATACCCCTGAGGGATCGCCATGGATTACCTGAACAGAGTGTGGAGGATCCTGGAGTCGTACTCGCACTTAGGCGAGCGGACCCTCGCAAACGGCACCCGCCTCATCGCTCCCGCCCCTCACGTCGCCCCGGAAGCGTGGCTCCACCAGATTTTCGCCCCAATCGACGACCAGGGGATTGCCCGGCTCGAGTCAGATCTCGGCGGGCCTCTGCCCGACGAGTTCACCCAGTTCCTGATGCGCAACAACGGCCTGGGCATATTCTCGTACAGCATAAGCATATTCGGATTAAGGACGAGTTTCGCTCGCACGGGCGACGCAGTCTGGCAACCCTTCAGCCTCCTCACCCCTAACATCCGTGAACGCCCGAGGGATGCGAAGGCATCCTTCTGCTTCATGGGGGCGTACCGAGATGATGCGTCCCTACTCTACATCGATACCACGGACCATCAAGTCTATCGATGCGAGCGACACTCGGCCAAGCCTTTGAATCGATGGGACGACTTCTCGACGATGCTCGAGAGCGAGACGGAGCGGATCTCCCAGCTCTTTGATCTTGAGGGACGTCCCTTCGATCCCCATGCGCTGAAGACGCCGGCATAACTCCTGTGGCGCGAAGGGGTAAAAGGAATGCACAGGAAAACGGGACAGGGGAAGATAAATGGTGTCAGTTTTTTTGTCCGGGAAGATAAATGGTGTCAGTTCTTTTTTTGTCCGTAGGTCGGCGGGAAAAATGAACTGACACCATTTATATTCCCGGAGATGCTGGCGTCCCTCGACGCTGCGTTGCCCGGGGCGTGGCGGGCGGGGTGAACTGGTCGCCACCCGACGTACCGGTACAGGAGTTGCGCCCGACCACCCCGCACCTCGACCCGGCGGACCCGCCGCGGCCGCGGGCCTTGTTCGCCCGACGCCGTAGCGGGCCATTATAACAGCGAAACCTGAAGTATTCAGTTTACATGTCTTTGATCTATTTATCAGAGTAGAGACATGCCCATCGCGCTGAAGATGTGCTCGCGTTGTTCGAGGTAAGCTGAGGAATTCAAGTCGCGGGGTCGTGGCAGGTCGACGTTGACCTCCTCCCGGACCGTCGCGGGCCGGCGACTCATGACCAGGACTCGACCGGCCAACTGGAGTGCCTCGTCGATGTCGTGGGT
>DAHZZC010000582.1 GCA_027435495.1 Planctomycetales bacterium | reverse complement strand
CCACCTCGAAGCCGCTCCCCTCGCGGATCGATTCCGACGGGCGCGGGCCAACGGCACGATCACGTTGCTCGACGTCGCCACGCCTGGACCCGGCGATCACATCGATCGGCTTCGCGTTGTTCTCCCCGAGACCGACATCTTCGTCCCCAACACTGACGAAGCGGCCCTGATCCTGGGCGAGACCGACCCGATTCGTCAGGCTCTCGCCTTCCGCGAGATGGGAGCGCGTCGCGTGGTGATCACGCTCGGCGAGCGCGGAGCAATTTCCCTCTCCGACGAGCTTCAGACCCGGGTCGGCGTCTATCCGACCACGTTCGTCGACGGATCGGGCGGCGGCGACGCCTTCAACGCTGGATATATTCTGGGCCTCCTGGAAGGCCGTACCGAGCGCGAATGCTTGAAGCTCGCCAGTGCAATCGGGTCAAGTTGTGTCCGGGCCGTCGGCACGACGGACGGCGTCTTCACCCGCGATGAGGCCGACGCCTTCATCGGCTCGCACGAACTGGCGTTCGAGACCCTCGGCTGATCCGGCGATTCAACCGGCCGGTCTCCTTCAGGAGTCGGGTCCTGCAGGCGACAGAGACCTCGTGCAGGCCAAACCCTCAAATATCGAGAATCACCTCGGCTCGCCATCCCTCATCGACGGGCTCGATCGAGACCCCGTGGTGAGTGGCGGCCTTGACCTCATGGTCGAGGATGTGCCGGTCGCGGTCGATGGGCTCGCCCTCAATGGTCGCTCGAAGCCCTGTCGAGCCCGCCACCTGCTCGACCTGAACGCGGAATCGCCCGTACAGAGAATGTCCGGTCTCGGATCGGAAGATCAATTCGTTGAGCCAGGCGAGGAAAAGGTCGGGGAGCGTCTCCGCCTGAAGGACGACCTCCTGCGCAACTGTCGGACGGACCTGGTCGAGATTCGCCACGATGATCTCGAAGAGCCCGACCCCCGCGGCTTCGAACAGATCGGGAAGGTCGGTCCCGAAAACGCGCAGGCCCAGGTCGGCGGTGTGCTCGAACGTCTCGGCGCGGCCCATCTTGCCTCGCTCCCTCTCCGACCGATCCTCGGGAGCCCTTGCCGCCTCTCGGTCGGCGGCTAAACTCTCTCCGATTCGATCTGATCGTTCCAGGACCCCAGAAGTTCGCCCAAACCGGGAGCGCGACCCATGATTGCCATTGGACAGGCTGCACCTGACTTCACACTCCAGGATCAGGCTGGTTCGCCGATCCGCCTATCCGGCTTTCAGGGCTCTCCGATCGTCCTCTACTTTTACCCCAAGGACGATACGCCAGGCTGCACCAAGGAAGCCTGCGCCTTCCGCGATGCCTTCGCGGAATACCGAAAGCGAGGCGCACAGATCCTGGGCGTCAGCCCGGACGATCCGAAGTCGCACGCGAAGTTCGTCGAGAAGTACGAACTGCCCTTCACGCTCCTCGCCGATCCCGA
>DAHZZC010000581.1 GCA_027435495.1 Planctomycetales bacterium | reverse complement strand
GTCCGGCAGTTCGACAAGCTGCTTCTTGTTCCCGGTCGCGTCCCAGACCTCGATCGTCAGCGTATTCATGGGCTTCGCCGGATGCAGGGGGCCTCGATCGTCACGCCGCAAGGATTCAGACAAGGATGCCCACGCCGATCGACCCTGGCAAGAGACGACTTGCCCGCGGCCCGCGGCGGACCTTAAGATCGAATCGTTGTTCGAGGCTGCTGGCGCTTCGCGCGCCTCGGCCAGAGACTCCAACGCGCCGATCATGATTGGGGCGCACCGCCCTCATCTCAAGTTCATCGCACTGGTTCGGAGAGGCCGCAACATGTTACGGTGGGTGATCCTGGTCGTCGCCGTTGTCTTCCTCACCGGCGCCGCGACCCTCATCGTTCAGTACCTGCCGGAATCCAGTCCCGAGCCGACATCGCAGGTCGCGGTCGTCTCGGGCGACATCAAGGGTCCACAGCCCCGGATTGTCCTTACGGAAGACCAGACCTTCAACTTCGGCAAGATGCCCAAGCACGACAAGTCGAGCCACGCCTGGCCGATCCAGAACACCGGCGAGGCCCCGCTGGAGATCCGCCTCCAGGGAAAGACCACCTGCTCGTGTACCGTCGCCAAGCCGGGCGAAAACGAGGCGCTGGTGATTCCGCCGGGCGGCAAGGACCAGATCGTCCTGAGCTGGCATACGAACAAGGACCTCGGTGAGGATCTTTCGCAGGGCGGGACGTTCCTGACCAACGACCCTCGCCAGCCGACGTTCTCACTGACGGTCATGGGGAAGGTCTACCCGGCCGTCTCGATTTACCCGCCCGAGGCCCTTCAGTTTCCTCAGATATCCAACGAGGAGGCGCATTCGGCCCGGATCGCGATTTTCTCCCGCGACCGACCCGACCTGAAGGTGACCGGCATCGCCACCTCGAAGCCTGGACTCCTCGTCGCCGACGTCAAGCCGATGCCGGAGGCCGACGCCAAGCAGCTCAAGGCCGAGAAGGCGCAGGTCATCACGGTGACGATCAAGCCCGGGATGCCGCTCGGCCGGTTCGACGAGGAGATGGTCATCCACACCGACCATCCGAAGGAGCCCGAGATCAAGGTCTCGGTACTGGGCCACGCCTTCGGCCCGATCAGCGTGACGCCCGAAGGGGTCCGGCAGATGAATGTCGACGGGACACGCGGGTTTTCTCGCGAACTGGTTGTCACGGTTCGAAGCGACAAGGGGACCCGGTTCGAGGTCGTCCAGAAGCCCAGCCCGCTGGAGATTTCCATCGCCCCCAACGACGATGCCCGCCACAAGGGCCGATACCGGATGACCGTCACCGTCCCGCCCGGGACCGCCCCCAGTAAAATCGAAGGCGAGATCGTCCTGAAAACCAATGATCAACGCGCCGCCGAGGTCCGGATTCCGGTCAAGATGCTCGTCACCCGGTCGGGAGCCGGCGGCTGAGAGTTTGCGAATGAAAATGCATCGGTGATCGGGTCGACTGGAAATCAGATTCCGGATTCCAGACTCCTGAATCCAAGGGGAAGATCTCGATCGGGAATCGGATCTCCGGAAGGGATGTCTTCACAGACTCCATGACCGAGAGATCCACCGACCGATGCTGCGGGATCCAGTCCGATCTCGTCGAGCTGAGGTCCACCGATCCGGCCCTTGCCTTACCTCGCGACCCGCTCCCCATCCGAACGGACGCCTGCTGGAGTCGACCCTCGCCATGAAGACCTGGATCGTCTTGATTGCCGTCGTCCTTGCTGGGGCGGGAGTGGCCTTCTTCCACGAAGTGCTCTGGCCAAACGTCCCCGAGCCCGAGATGGTCTTCCCCTCGAAGCCCGCCGGTCCGCCGCCGAAGCTGGAAATGGTCGAGGCGAAGTCCTACCAGTTCGGGACCATCCCCGTCGGCGGGAAGCGAACTCATGCCTGGTCCTTCCGCAACATCGGCGAAGGGCCGCTGGACATCTGGCTCGAGGATACGACCTGCTCCTGCACGGTCGCCTCACTCAAGGCCGCCAAGGGCCAGGAAAAGACGATCACCATCGCCCCAGGCCAGTCGTCACCGCTCGAGGTGAGCTGGGAAGGCCGGCACGCCGGTCGATTCCACCAGGCGGCCACCATCGGCACCAACGATCCCGACAACCCTTCCGTCGTCCTCACGCTCATTGGAACGGTCCTCGACCCGCTGGAGATCCGCCCGTCGGATTCGGTCTCCTTCCCCGACGGGACGCCCGACCAATCGCGAAGCGCCTCGGTCCGAATCCTCTCCAACGACCGTCCCGACGTGAAACTGCTCCGGGTCTCGACCTCGAAGCCTGGCCTGATCGTTGCCGAGGCGAAGCCGATGTCCCCAGAGGAGCTGGCGAACGAAAAGGGAAAGTCGGGCTATGACCTCTCGATTGAAGTCCGCCCTGGCATGCCCCCAGGCCGGTTCCTTGAGGAGGTCTCGATCGAGACCGACCATCCGACTCGTCCCGCGTTGAAGATCCACCTGAGCGGCAACACGGTCGGACCGATCACGCTGACTCCCGCACGGGTGGTGATGCCCAGCGTCCCCCGGGCCACTGGCGCCAGTGTCTCGCTCTCCGTGGTCGTTCGAGGCGAACAGCCGGTCCGGTTCGAGATCGCCTCGAAGCCCGAGATTCTGAAGGTCGAGATTACCCCGGAGACGGGGCCCGACGCCTCCGGTCGCTTTCGGATGACAGTCACGGTTCCGCCCGGTCTTCCGGTTGGTGCGATCGATCGCCCGATCCTTCTGAAGACCAACCATCCCAGGCTCCCCGAGATTCGCGTTCCGGTCTCCATCTACGTCTCCAACCGATCGTAGGGAGGCGGATCTCCACCCTCCGGCGCCCGCGCGGGGTTGAGGTCGGAGCCGGATCGGAGTGAGGGAAATCGGAAGATTCCGAAGCGAATGGTCTGTTTTTATTTTCAAGGAAAACGGGAATCTTGAATCCTGAGTGTTTGAAATCTGGGATCTCGAATCCCGAACTCAAACTCGT
The DNA here is from genome assembly GCA_027435495.1 of Planctomycetales bacterium. Classification (GTDB taxonomy): domain Bacteria; phylum Planctomycetota; class Planctomycetia; order Isosphaerales; family Isosphaeraceae; genus JAKAUH01. The sequence continues at coordinate 14,169 of DAHZZC010000581.1, read as the reverse complement.
CTCCCCCCCGCCGTCTCACCAGGCCCCGGATGGATGGAACGATTGGCCTGTTCGGTACGGAGGGCGGCGGCTATAACTCGGCGTTCGACCGGATCGCGCGGAAAGAGGAAGGAGTCGAACTGATGGCGAGAACTGATCTCCGCCCCTGGGCCGCGGTGGCCCTCTCCGCGGCGGCCCTGGTCTATGTCGGATGCACCTCATCGAGCCCGACCGAGTCGAAACCGTCGGTTCCGTCTTCGGGCAAGGCGGGCGGGCCGCCGGCGCGAGGGAAGCAGCCGGTTCCGGCTGGCGAGGAGACCGGGTTCCTGGCGAGCCTGGGGAAGCCGGCGGCTGTCCTCGTGGTGACGGGTGAGATGAACGGCTACACCGAACCCTGCGGCTGCACGGAGGGGCAGATCGGCGGTCTGCTCCGCCGCTTCGACTTCTTCGAGTGGCTGGGAAAGAAGGGGTGGCCCTCGGTCCGGGTGGATCTTGGCGGGCTCACAAAGTCGCCCGCCTCGGCCCGAGGCGGTTTTGAGCAGGCGAAGCTCAAGTTCGACTACTCGATCAAGGCTCTCAAGCTCCTGAAATACGACGCGATCGCACTGGCCGCCGAGGACATGAAGGTCGGCGTCGGCGAGGCGCTGGCGCTTTATCTCAACAGTCTCGGTGAGCGGACCAAACTCGTCGCGGCGAACATCGAGCCACCCTCGGGGTTCGAGTCGATCTTCCAGAAGAGCCGGATCGTCGAGGCGGGCCCGGTGAAGGTCGGGATCACCGCGATCGTCGATCCCGACGCCCTCGAAAAGCTCTCCGACCCCGACAAGGACCTGCTCGTCGCCGGACTGAAGCGCCCGGGCGATGTCCTTCCGCGCGTCCTGGCGGAGCTCGAGCCAAAATCCGACTACCAGGTTCTGATGGTCCAGGGTCCGCCCCGAATGGCCCGAACGCTCGCCGAGTCGTACCCCGGCTTTGACGTGGTCGTGTCGACCTCCGAGTATGTGGACGTCCTGACGCACGACCCCGAGATGATCAACGGCGGCCGGACCCTCTTCCTCCAGGTCGGCCAGAAGGGGAAATACCTGGGCGCCATTGGCCTCTATCCGGGCGAGTCGGAGCGGATCCGGCCGGCGATCGTGACGTTGAACACTCAGTTCGACGGTCCCGCCGCCCCGATGCGGCAACTCATCCGCGACGACTACCGCGAGGCCCTCCGGCAGATGGGCGTGGTCGCCGATTACGTTCGGCACGATTACGTCGGCGGGGTGCCGGGCGCGACGTTCGTCGGCGCCGAGACCTGCAAGTCGTGCCACCCAAACACGTTCATGAAGTGGTCGACGACGAAGCACGCCCGGGCGTTCGAGTCGCTGCTCCACGACAAGAAGCCGAACGTGATCTACGATGCCGAGTGCATCACCTGCCACACGACCGGCTTCGAGTACACGAGCGGCTACAGGTCTCCGGAAACCACGGCGTATCTCCAGGGAAATCAGTGCGAAAACTGCCACGGTCCGGGCTCAAAGCACATCGCCGAGCCAGACAGGGCCGAGTACCGTACCGCGATGGCCCTGACCCCGGAAAAGGCCGACCGCGGCCAGCTTTGCCAGCACTGCCACGACGGCGACAACTCGCCGAAGTTCGAGTTCGGCGGCTACTACCCCCAGATCGCGCACAAGGGCCTCGACAAATACGACGACCCGAAAGTCCATCGCGGCCTGAACCCCTCCGCGAAGTAGTCACCACGAGTTTCACGCCAAGACGCGTAGCGGCGCAAGGACAGGACGTTTCGTCTCGGCGTCCCCGCGAATCCCCGAGTGAACCGCCGCCCCAGTTTATCGGAAAGGATCTCCACGATGAGCGAGCGTTCCTCAGCTCCGTCGATCGACCGTCCGACGGGACTGATGGCAAAATACCGCCAGGATCATTCGCACCCGGTCAACCATTTCCTGCACGTCGGCGTGGGCTGGCCGATCATGGCGGCGGCCGTCGTGCTGCTCCCGTTCCGACCGCTCTGGTCACTCGGGCTCTTTTTTCTGTCGTACGCGATCATGTTCTCCGGCCATTTCCTCTTCGAGCGCAACCGGCCGACCATCCTCGACCACCCGACGACTCCGTTCGTCGTCGCCTGGGCGATGATCCGCAGGATCGCGGGCGGGATGCTCCGCCTCGTCGGACTCGGCCGGGCGGCGTAGCCAGGTCGATCCAGTCACTCCGCCGTCGCCCGATGGACATCCGTCTATTTTCCCGATTGACAGGGGTCGGAGACGGCGGATAGGATGCGTCTTTGAAGTGGCCTGCTGGGGGAGAAACATGGCGGATCCAATCACGTACGAGACATTTGCGAAGGTGGAATTGCGGGTGGCGAAGGTCCTGGAGGCACGCCCGCATCCGAACGCCGACAAGCTGATGCTTTTGCAGGTCGACGTGGGCGACGTGCAGAAGCAGATCGTGGCGGGAATCCGGCAGCATTACACGCCGGAGCAGCTTGTGGGCAAGTCGATCGTGGTGGTGAACAACCTGGAGCCGGCGATGTTGCGCGGCGAGGCGTCGAACGGGATGCTGCTGGCGGCGACCTCGGGCGAAAAGGTGATCCTCTTGACGGTGGACGACCCGGATTGTGTGCCGGGCGCCAGGATCAAGTAAACCAGGGCCGGCGGGGTTGAGCCGACGGTTCGCGTGGGGGGGGTGATCGCGTGCGCCGGGACCTCGGCGATTTCCAGACTCCGCCCGAGCTGGTCGCCGCGGTGCTGGAGACCCTCGGCCCGATCGGCGAGCAGTGGCCCCGCGTCCTCGAGCCAACCTGCGGCCGGGGCCACTTCCTGGCCGGTCTGCTGGCGCAGGGTTCGCCGCCGAGGGAGATCCACGGGGTTGAGATCCAGCCCGAGCACTGCCTGGCCGCGAAGGCAATGCTCTCCGAGCGAGGCGAAACCGGGTCGCGGGTCGCGATCCACTGCGCCGATCTCTTCCAGCTCGACCTGGGCCGCGACCTCGACTGGCAGGGCGGCGGGCCGATGCTCGTCGTCGGCAACCCGCCCTGGGTCACGGCCGCCGCCCTCACCCGGCTGGAGGCCCCGACCGTCGCCCCGCGCTCGAATCTCAAGCGGCTCCGCGGCCTGGAGGCCCGAACCGGCTCGTCCAACTTCGACCTGGCCGAATCCATCTGGTTGAAGCTCGCCATCGAACTGGCCGACGAATCCCCCACGATCGCGATGCTCTGCAAGACCTCGGTGGCCCGCGCCCTGCTGCAATTCGCCCACGCCGAGAGCCTCCCGCTCGGCGATGCCTCGATCCGACGGATCACCGCGGCTCGATGGTTCGGCGCCTCGGTCGACGCCTGCCTCTTCCGCGCCACGATCGCGTCCGGCGATCGAGCCGCCCCCATCCCGGTCTACCGGGGCCTGGGAACCGCCGACGACCCGGTGACCGTGATCGCCTTCGAGCGCGGCCGGCTGATCGCCGATTACTCGGCCTATCGTCAGTGGTCGTTCGTTGAGGGCATCGGCCCGAGAGACTGGCGACAGGGAATCAAGCACGACGCCGCTGCCATCATGGAGCTGGCCGTCGAGCCCGGCACCGGCCGCCTTCAAAACGGCCGGGGTGAGGTTGTCGACATTGAGACCGAATATGTCTACCCAATGGTCAAGGGGGCCGATCTGAAGCGGCCGGCACACGAATGGTCCGATCGGGCCCTGATCGTCACCCAGCGCCGGATTGGAGAGGAGACGAGCCGAATCGAGGCCGAGGCGCCCCGGCTCTGGGCCTACCTCGGGGCCAACGGCGATCGACTCGACGGGCGCCGGTCGTCGATCTACCGGGACCGGCCGCGGTTCGCGATCTTCGGCGTGGGGTCGTACAGCTTTGCCCCGTACAAACTGGCGATCTCGGGACTGCACAAGACGCCCCGCTTCCGAGTCGTCGGCCCGCGCGGCGGCCGACCGACGATGCTCGACGATACCGCGTACTTCCTCCCCTGCGACTCGGCCGCGGAGGCCGTCGCGCTGGCGAGCCTGGCCAACGACCCGGCCGCGCTGGGGTTCCTGGCGGCGTCCAGTTTCACCGATGCCAAGCGGCCGATCACCAAGGCGCTGCTCCAACGGCTCGACCTGACGGCGATCCTCGGCCGGGCCGACCGCGCCGGGCTCTTCAACCGCGCCACCTCGACGATCGTCGACGAACTACAAAGGGAACCGACCGCCGAAATGCTGAAGGAAATCGAACACCATTATGCGGGCCTGGAGCGGCCGGAGGCCGCGCCCGCCTGATCGACTCGCCCCTGGTTCGCCGCGGCCGGAGGGCCCCGGCGGGGAGATGACCGGACCGTGCTGCGCGAACTTTCAGTGCAGAACCTGGCCCTCATCGAGGACGTCCACGTCGACCTCGAAAACGGCTACATCGCCTGGACCGGCGAAACCGGGGCCGGCAAAAGCCTGCTCCTCACCGCGATGGGGCTGGTCCTCGGCGGCAAGGCGTCGGCCGACCTCGTCCGAGCGGGGAAGCCCGAGGCGCGGGCCTCGGCCGTCTTCGAAATCGCCGATCCCTCGCTCCGCGCCGACCTGGAAGCCATCCTCGGCGGCGGCGAAATCCTGGAAGACAACGCCCTGATTCTCACCCGACGCGTCTCCGCCCAGGGGCGCGGCGGTGCCTCGGTCAACGGCTTGCCCGTCACCATCGCAACACTCCAGAAGCTGGGCGAGCGGCTGGTCGACATCCACGGCCAGGACGAGGGCCGCGCCCTGATGGACCCCGATAGCCAGCGCGCTCTCCTCGACGACTACGGCGCCCTGGGCGACCGGGTCGCCACCTATCGAACCGCCCGCGAGGCGCACGACGCCCTCCGTCGGAAACGCCAGGAGCTGATCGACGCGACCGAGGCCCGACGTCGCGAGCGAGCCCTGCTGGAGTTCGAGCGCGACGAACTGGCCGCCGCCCTCCCCAAGCCGGGCGAGCATGAGGAGCTAACCCGCGAGGCTCATCGGCTCTCCAGCGCCGACCAGCTTCGGACCGCCGCGGCCGAAGGCTATTCCCTGCTCTACGAGGCCGACCGCTCCGCGCAGGGATTGTTGAAGCGCGTCGCGCGATCGCTCGAGCCCATGGCGCGGGCCATCCCCGAACTGGCCGAGGCCTCGACCACACTCGAGCGCCTGGCCGACGAGGCGAAGGAGGTCGCCTTCAGCCTCCGCGATCTCGGCGAGTCCTGGGGCGACGACCCCTCCCGACTGGAAGACGTCGAGACGCGGCTGGCGCTCTATCGACGGCTCTCGGCCCGGTTCCGATGCTCGCCCGACGAACTCGCCGATCGGTGGGCCGCCACCGAGGCAAAGCTCGCCTCGCTCGAGAAGGACGAGGCCGACCTCAAAGCCCTCGACGCCCCGCTCGCCTCGGCCTGGGCGTCCATGAAACTGGCCGCCTCGGCCCTCACAGCCGGCCGCCGCAAGGTCGCGAAGGACTTCGGCCGGGCGATCCAGACGCGGCTCAAGGCACTCGGATTGGAGGGCGCCCGCCTCTCCGTCGACGTCGAGACCCGCGACCCCGGCGACGACCCAACCGCCCCGCCCCCGTCCGAAGGCGGGTCCGACCGCGTGGAAATGCTCTTCTCCGCGAACCCCGGCCAGGAGCCCCGACCGCTCCGCAAGGTCGCCTCCGGCGGCGAACTCTCGCGAGTCACCCTGGCCGCAAAGGCCGTTCTCGCCACCGTCGACCGGGTCCCAACCCTGGTCTTCGACGAGATCGATACAGGCGTCGGTGGACGGCTCGGATCGGCGCTCGGCAAAACTCTCGCCGAGCTGGGCCGGCATCATCAGGTCATCTGCGTCACGCACCTCCCACAGATGGCCAGCTATGCCCGTCGACAGTGGGTCATTCGCAAGCAGGTGGAACGAGGACGGTCGCGGACCACAATCGCCCCGCTCGACGACGATCAACGCGTTGCCGAACTCGCCGCGATGCTCCGCGGCGACTCGGCCGCCGAGGGAACCCGTAACGAGGCCATCGCCATGCTCGCCGAGGCCCACGGTGGACGCTAGTCAACGACCATCCGCGTCCGGACATCGCATCACGATCGAGATTACTGCGGTGGATCGTTCGGCGATCCGTTAAAATCTTGCCGGGAGCCGATGTGGGAGGGCGGTGCGATGGCCGAGCGCATGGTCCGGGTCGGACAGGGCGGCTTCGAAAACGATCCCAGGGGACCCCTCCATGAGCCGGGTCCCTCCGGCGGGATCGCGGTCGTTCGTCGCCTCATGGGCCCCTTTCTGATCGCGATCGGCGCCCTCGTCCTCTACGGCGCCTGGTGGATCATCTGGGAACACGGCCACCCGGCCGCCTCGGCGATCCGTCGGCTCGAATCGGAGGATGCCGCCGGACGGATGGAGGCGCTGGAGGAACTGGGGAGCCTCGGCCCGCATGACCCCGAGCTGGCCGTGCCTGCGCTCATGGAGGCCCTCCGCGACCACGATCCGACAAACCGCTCCAAGGCCGCCGAGGACCTGGGAGTCGCCATCATGGGCCACTGGACGACCGGCCCCGGCCCCGACCAGGTCCGCGAGGCGATCTTCGCTCTGATGCGACTCTTCGGCGATCCCGATGTCTCCGTCCGCGATCACGCCTCGCATGCCCTGACCTCGGTCGTCGACGCCTGGCATGGCTCGCCGGGCGCCATGGGCTTCGGCTCCGTCCAGGAGGAGCTGACTCGGATGTCCTCCGAACCCGATCCGGGGATGCGAGCCGCGGCCTTGCAGGCCCTCGCCGCGATCGCCCTCCGAACCCACGAGCCGCCGCCCAACCGCCTGATCGAGGCCCTGAACGATCCCTCAGAAAACGTCCGAACCGCCGCCGCTCGCGGCCTCCTCCTGTTCGAGAACGCCGTCATCGCCATGCTCCCCAATCTGATCCGGGCGATGGCGGCGGCTCAGCCCGAGTGCCGTCCCGCCTATTTTGAGGTTCTCGATCGCCAGCGGGTGGCCTACCCGCCGAACTGGCCGCCCGAGTCCCTCTCGGCCCTCCTCGCCGCGCTGGACGTGCCTGACCCCTGGCTCCGCGGACACGTCGCCCTCTTGCTCGGAGATTTTCGCGACGGTGCCCGCGCCGCAATCCCCAGGCTGCTGGCGATCCTCCGCGACCCTGGCCCCCCGGTCCCGGACGGGTCGCGGCCCGAAGACTTCAGGCGAGCCCGGAGGAGTTATCAGGACCCGGCGCTCGTGGTTGCCCGTTCGATCCGCGAGATCGCTGGCCGAACCGAGCGAAATCCGATCCCGCCACCGATCGCCGACCCGCCGATCGCCGAGGCCCTGATCCGGCTGGCCGCCTCGCCGTCTTCATTTCGACGGCTGGCGGCCGTCGAGGCGATGGAGGGATTCGCGGCCGTCGAGCCGATCGTCGGAGCCCTGCTGGCGGCGACTCGCGACCCCAACGCATTGGTCCGAGCCGAGGGACTACGCGCCCTTCGCAGCCGCGAGGCCCTCACCCCACCTCGATTCCTCTCCCTGATCGGGCCGGCGCTCGACGACCCCTCGCCAACCGTCCGCGCCGCGGCAGCCCAGGCGATCCAGGGATTCGGGGCCGGGATCGAACCCCTTGTGCCAGCCCTGCTTCGCCGAGGACAGGACGACCCCGACCCGGGTGTCCGCGACGCCTGCGCGACGGCCCTGGGCCGAATCCGCCCAGGCGACCTCTCGACGACCGTGATCCCGGCGTTCACCGCGGCGATCGACCGCTCTGGAACTCCCGCCGCCCTCCGCGAGCACCTCATCGAGGCACTCACCCGCTTCGGATCCAAGGCCGCCCCCGCGGTCCCCGCGATTGCCCGGACCCTGATCTCCGCCGAACGAGAGCCCGACCGTCCATCGCCTAAAGAAACCGAGCCGTTGAGCCTGGAAGCGACCTATCGGCCTACCCCGGCCGAGGAGCGGATCCTGCTCCGTCGCAACGCGGCGCAGGCCCTGGGCGCCCTCGCGCCCGGAACTCCCGCCGCCGACGAGGCGATCTCCGCCCTGATCGCGGCGCTCGACGACCCAATCGATGAGATCGAGCGCGTGGTCGCGCAGTCGCTGACCGCCTTCGGTGCCTCGGCTCGCCGGGCGGTCCCGGCGCTGGCCTCGGCCTTCCAGCGCGCGCGGTCGGAGAAACATCTCCTCCGCGCCGGTCTGCTCGCCGACTCGATCGGCCGGATCGATCCGACCTCCGCTGAGGCCGCGGTCGCTGTTGCGTTTCTCAGTGCGGTCCTTTATACGGAGGACGGCCCGGCGCGGGTCTTCGCCGAGCGCGCCCTGGCAAACTTCGGCCCTGCGGCGGCTCCGGCCATCCCAGCTCTGATGGATCTGATCCGCCGGCCGGATCTTCGGTCGGGCCCGGAACTGGCGAGTGTCGCCAGGGCCCTGGGCCGAATCGCTCCCGGCGGCCCGGATGCGGGCCTCGCCGTCGCCGCAATCGTGGAGGCCCTCATCAGCGACCCTCCGCCGCCGTTCGCGGCGCCGGCGATCGAATCCCTCACGCGGTTCGGAGCCGAGGCGGTGCCGGCCCTGCCCCGGCTCCGCGAACTGGAAAATTCCAACGAGCCCGAGGTCCGCTCGGCCGCTCACAAGGCGGTCGCCGCCATCGCGGGACGCGCCGGTTAGCCGACCCGGCGCGTCGGGATGTTGGTGGTCCACCAGCTCGGACCGGTTCGGCGCCGGTCGCATCCACCCGGGAGGGATCCGCCTTGGGACGTTTCGTCCGCCCCGTATTCACGCTCATCCTCGCTCTCTTCACCCGGCCAGTTCCCGCGCCGGCGTTAAACCCGCCCCCGTCGTCTCGGGCCGGTCCGAACGCCTTGCCGGCGCCTCGGCCCTCGTGGTACGAGCCGAGTCCCGACGACTTCCGGCCCGCGTTCGCGCGCCATCAGGCCACCCGCGGCCAACAGACCTGGGAAGGCTACTGGGGATGGATCCAAACCTTCTACGAAGGCACCCGCCTCGCCCGAGGCTGGACCGACCGCGCCCGATCGCTGGTCGCCGAGGTCCGATCCGAGACCGAACGGGATCAGATCTGGACCCGGCTAAATCAAATCGGCCGCATCATCGCGGCCGAATGGGCGAGGGATTACGATCTCCGTCGAGTCAGCACCGCCGACCTCCTCGCCTGGGGCAAGATGATGGAAAAAGCCCGCTCCCGCGACTCCGGCAACGGCGCCGAGATCCATCGAGTGCTCGATGCCATCACCGGGCAGGTCCACGGCAAGGTCGGCGCCCGACCGGCTGGGCATGACCCGATTCCGGAACCCCAGAACCATCCAGAGACTCCCAGATGACCACTCCATCCCGAACGAGCCACGCCCTCGCCGCCCTCACGATGGCCGCCGGACTCCTCGCTCCCTCCGCCTCGACCGCCGCGGGACCAGAGCCCACGCCGAAAAAGGTCTTCGTCGGCTACCTCTTCCGAGAGCCACGCGAAATCAACTTTCGACTGTATACTCACATCTGCCATGCTTTCCTCGACGCCGACCGAGAGGGACGCCTGGAAAAGGCCCGGTACGTCCCCAGCCGCGACCTCAACGCCGAGGCCCACAGGGCCGGCGTCAAGGTACTGATCTCGCTCGGCGGATGGGGCTGGGACGAGCAATTCGCCGCGATCGTCGCCCATCCCGAGGCCGAGAACCGATACTTCCACTCCGTCATGGAAATCATCGACCAATTCGACTACGACGGAATCGATCTCGACTGGGAATACCCCGACACGAAGGACGAGGTCCTCGGTTTCGAGCGGCTGACCCGCCGGTTCCGCAAGGCCCTCGACGACCTCGGCCAGCACAAGCGGCGTCACATGGCCCTCACGATGGCGGCCTCGGCCAACCCCGGCACCCTGAAGTGGCTCGACACGGATTTCCTGCTCGAGACCATGGACTGGATCAATGTGATGACCTACGACTTCGCCGGCGACTGGTCGGACGTCGCCGGTCACAACGCCCCGCTGTTCGCCTCATCGAAGCGTCAGGGCCGGCCGATCTCGATCGAGGCGACGATGGACTACCTGCTCCACGATCGCGGCCTCCCCGCGGACCGGCTGGCCGTTGGCATTCCGCTCTATGGGCGGGGCTTCGCTGTCGCCGAACCCTACGCCTCGACGAAGCAAACGCCGAAGAAGCGCGCGCCCGGCGGCGATTACGTCCGGATCTCCCGGCTGGAGACGGACCCGAACTGGGTCCGACAATGGGACGATGAGACGAAAACCCCGTGGCTGATCTCGAAGAAGGATCCAGCCGTGATCGGCTACGACGATGCGCAGTCGGTCGCGCTCAAGACGGATTGGGCGATGAAAAAGGGCTTCCGCGGCGTCTTCTTCTGGCAGGTCCACGGCGACCGGATGCCCGACGGGAGCAACCCGCTTCAGCGCGCCTCGCATCGCGCGTGGGAAAAGCCCACCGCGTCCTCGAGATAGCCGCCCGCGCGGGGCCTCGCTAGGCGACCGGTCCCACGCCGTCGATCGGGCGGATCACGCGGCAGGGGTTGCCGGCGGCGAAGACGCCCTCGGGGATCTCTCGGGTGACCACGCTCCCTGCGCCGATCACCGAGCGCGAGCCAATCCGAACTCCAGGGCAGAGGATCGCGCCGCCGCCGACCCAGACGTCCGACCCGATCTCGATCGGCCGGCCCGATTCCTGGGACCGGCGGAGGACCGGGTCCATCGGGTGGGTCGCCGTGTAGATCTGAACCGCCGGCCCGAACAGCGTGAAGTCGCCGATCCGAACCTCGCAGACATCGAGCACCACGCAGTTGAAGTTGAAAAAGACGCGCTCGCCGAGATGAATGTTCGCGCCGTAATCGCAGTAGAACGGCGGCTGCATCCAGACCGTCTCGCCTCCCGTGCCGAACAGCTCGGCGAGGAGGCCTCGACGCCGGGACTCATCCGCGTCTCGGGTCGCGTTCAGCTCCCAGCAGAGGTCACGCGCCCGCTCACGCGCCGAGACCAGCTCCGGGTCGAACGGGTCGTAAAGCTCGCCCGCCAGCATCTTCTCACGCTCGGATTCCATCGCGTCCTCCTCCGATCAAACGGGCCCCCACATGGGCAAAGAGCCGACCCCGGGTGGCCGGAGCCATTCTCCGCATCCTCCATCAATGGCCGGGACCCCACGCGAGAGCCTGTCGGCAATCGCTGCGCCGAATCGAGGTGACCCGCGCCCACGCGCTTGAATTCTCAGCTTTCCCGGGTCAGAATCCAAGTCAAGCACCCTTCTCCGCGTGAAGCCCCGGCTTCGCCCCATTCGCGCCGTGATTTGTGTGGGTCGATTTTGAGGATATTCTGATGAGCGAATCCTCGACTCATTTTGTCGCTCGATGTCCGCAGTGCGCGGCCGGGCTAAAAATCCGGCGGATTTACGCCGGTCGATCGGTTCGTTGCAAGCAATGTGCCCAGGTCTTCCAGGCTGAGGAAGGGTCGGAAACGTTCTCGGAATCCGGAGCGCCGGCCGGCGGTTCGGAATCGGATCGAATTTCGGTCGATTGCCGGAACTGCCAGGCCACGCTGAACGTCCGACGGTCGTACATCGGCAAGTCCGTCTCCTGCAAGCACTGTGGCCAGGCGTTCCTGGTGGAGGCGACGGCCGGGACCAGAGTGGAGAGTCTCTCGTCGGCCGCTGAGGGCGATGAACCCCACCTGGAGGTCGAGCGGATCCGGGCGAATCTCGGAGCGATCCAGGCCGAGCGCGATCAGATGGCGGCCGAACTCGCGAAGCTTCGCGAGAAGTACCAGCGGGCGAAGATCTACCGGAAGTGGGTCGATCGCGCTGGGACGGAGATGCGGAGTCGGCTCGATCAGTTGACCATCGAGCGCGATACCCTTCGCGACGATCGGGACTCGGTCCGTGACGAGTCGGGCCGGCACCGAGCCGAGGTGGATCGGCTCACCGCCGAGCTTTCGACGGCGATCGAGGGGCGATCGGCGCTCGAAGGCGAGGTCGAGGTTCTGCGCGGCGACCGCGATTCCGCCCGCGCGGAGTCCGAGCAACGCGCCGAGGCGATCCGCGCCCACGAGGCCGAACAGGCCAGGCATGCCTCGGATCGCGACTCGATCGGGGCGGAGGTCGATCGGCTCCGCGCGACGATCGACGATCTCCACCGCGATCGCGAGGAGTCGGAGCGGCGGCACCAGAATGACCTCGATTCGTTACGCGCGGAGCGGGATCGGCTCGCGGCCGAGATCGGCGACCGCGACCACGAACTGACCCGCCATCGTGCCGAGGCCGACGAGCGAGGTCGTCATCATGCCGGCGAGGTCGATTCCCTTCGCTCGGAGGTCGACCGGCTCTCGCTCGCCGCCCGCGACCGCGACGCCGTGATCGCCGAGATGGAGAATCGGCATCGCTCGGAGGTCGAGGCGCTCCGGGCCGAGGTCGACCGGCTCACCCTATTGACGTCCGACCGCGAAGCGACGATCGCCGACCGCGATCGCCTGCATGCCGAGGCCGAGCAGGGTTTGCTCCGATCGATCGCCGAGGTCGAGGCGCTCCGGGCCGAGGTCGACCGGCTCTCGCTCGCCGCCCGCGACCGAGACGCGGCGATCGCCGAAAGGGACGTCCGGCACCAGTCCGAGGTCGAGGCGCTCCGGGCCGAGGTCGACCGGCTTCTGGCCTCGACGCGAGAGCACGACGAGGCGATCGCCGAGGCGGATCGTCGGCGGCTCGAGGAAATCGAGGCGCTTCGGGAACGAGCAGACCGGCTCGCGGCCAACCTGGGTGAGGCGCAGGGCCGCGCCTCCGCGCTGACCCTCGAGCGCGACCGGCTAGCAACCGAACGGGATTCGGCCCGGGTGCAGGCCGAGCGGCTCCGCATCGCCATCCAGCAGCTTGAGCGGGACCAGCTCGACCGGGGCGAGCAGGACGGCTCGGAGATCGAGCGGCTTCGGGCCGAGAACCGGGCGCTCCACCTCCGGGTCGAGCGATTCAACAGTCCAGCCGCGTTGCCCCCTCGCGACGACGCCCTTCGGGCCGCGCACGCCCGCATCCAGTCGCTGGAACAGGAGCTGGCCGATCTCCACCGGCTGGAATGGGAAATGCGCGGGCTGCTCTCCGGAATCGGGATCCGGTTCCGCGAGCGATGATCGGATCGCCGGATCGCGCCGGGAGCGAAGTTGGGATTCCCCTCCATCCCGGCGCCGGATATCTTCCCCCGCCGGAGGCCCGCGGAAAGCTCGCGGCGCCTGTGTCCAATCTCGTCGCAAGGAGGCGGCCATGAGGGGACCGATCATCGCCGGGGCGATCATCCTGGGCCTGAGCGCCATCTCGTTCGCGCTGGCGCGGGCCGGGGATGGCAAGGTCGCCGATCCCGGCGCCTCGTCGTCGAAGCCAGCCGTTGCGTCGGCCGAGAAGCCGCGTCCCGATCCCGAGGGGCTCCGGGCCCAGGTCGCCCGGCTTCGTGCCGAGATCGAGCTCCTGCAACTCGACCACAACCTCGCCCGCGACCGGCTCTCGGTCGCCTTGAAGGAGTCGGCCGGGTCGATCGAGGACAGTCCCGCCGGTCAGCTTGCCCGTGATTACATGAGGATCGGCGCTGAGGTCGTCGGCAAGGGTCCCGAGTTCGACTCGGCGATGCGCGAGAAGGGAGACGAGATCTGGAAGGCGGTCAACAGGGCGACCGCCGCCCCGACATCGGCCGAGATCGCCCGCCTCCGCCGCGAATTCCTCGACGCCGCCACGGCGCTCAATCGCAAGAAGATCGAGCTGGTCGAGCGGGAGATTCACCTCGAAGGCTCGATGTGATCGCGCGAGTGATTCGTCCGGTTCTCGGGTCGTCGCGGCGGACGACCCGCGTTCGTCCGGATGGGAGAAGCGACTACTCGATGGCGATCACCTCGCCGGTTGCGGAGACTTCCACCTCGCGAACTTTCCCTCGACTGTCCTTGCCGCGCACCTCGTAGGCGTCCTTGCCGTCGATCTTCATCTTGTAGGCGGTGTCGAAGGTGTAGCCCGGCAGTTGCTTGCGGGCGATCTCCATGATGTTCGCGGGAACCTTCTCGATCGGGACAACCTCGTCGCTCTTCGGAGCTTCGTCCTCGCAGCCGAGGGTGATCAGCAGAATCGTGGCAAGGAAAGCATGTTTTCGCATCTCAATAATCTCCTGAGATCACCTCGCCGCCCGATCGGGTCGCGAGGGCGCGGAAGGTCAGAAAATTCATCGTGCTCTTGAGAAACGCCACGTGACCGTCGGCGAAAACGAAGTTCAC
>DAHZZC010000580.1 GCA_027435495.1 Planctomycetales bacterium | reverse complement strand
TACAACACGTCGTATGCATTGTCGTTCGGCGTGACCCTCCCGGTAATGATGATCGTCCGTGTTGTGCCGAAGGAAAACGCTCTGGTCCATGGCCTGGTTGACGGCGGGATGGCCGCGCGTGACCAGGCCTTTGGTTGGCATCACGAAATGATGGAGAATCAGGAGGATGACGAGGCGCATCTCCTCGGTAATGGAACCGGCCTGCACGACCACGACGAGGACGAAGATCACGAGGCCAAGCCCCGTCGGACCCGGGCGAAGCGGACCACTGGCGGGACGACTCGCAAGACCTCTCGGCCGTCGTCGCGGAAGAAGGGTTGAGCCGGGGCGATTCTGGACCGAAAATCAGGGAGTATCGACGGGGTCGCTCCGGAACTGCCCGGGGCGCTAACCTCGTCGTCCCGCGAGCCGCCCGTACAAAAGGAATCCTGGGATGCCGGTGACGAGGTCCGAACTGCTCTTCCTCTGCGGCGGCGCCATTGCCGGCGCAGTGGCCGCGAAGAACTACGACAAGATCAAGGCAAAGGCCGGCCCAATCATGGCTGCCGCCGGCGCCGCTGTCGGCGACGCCTACACGGCCGCCGCCCGACGAGTCGGCGAACGCGTTGAGGCGATGCAGGACGCGATGGCCGAGGCCAGTCAAAATAGCACAACCGCGGGTGCCGCTGAGACATCCGCCACGCCTCATTTCTCAACCGCTAACGGCACATCCGCCTGACTCTCCCGGTCATGCGATGGGCTCTCGGATCGGCCGGATCGTTCCCCGGCCCGTTCGCCGTACGTCCAGCGATCTCGCGTTCAGGGTGGACCGGTTATCATCCGCTGAATGTGCCCCCGTACCGCCGGCTCGATCAGTTTCCAGGCCAGGGGTATATGCCCCTGCGCGTAGAGGAACTGCTCATCGTACCAGAGGCGGACCTCGTAGCCCGACCCTCGGATCGTCGCCGCCTGACGGTCTTCCGACCAGTCTACCTTCTGAATCCAGGACCTGAAACGAGACACCGCCTCCTCGATCCCGGCCTCAAACTTCGCCTGCGCCGCCTCCGTCGTCTGGTGGTGTTCCAGCGAGAATTCCAGTCGCGCCATCTCCGATTCGCCTCCCGTCGCGGGCCGTCTTTAGCGTCTCCGATCCGCGTCCGCTCGTCTCGCAACCCTGGTGCCATCGACCCGACCCGACGAAACGGCCCTGGGCCGATCGCGACGCCCCTCCATCTCTCGGCGAAACCAATCCTATTTATAAGGAAGCGGAGAAAGAATCGATCCAGCGCCGAATTTGCTGTACAGGCGTTGACAAAAGACCGATCTCTCGTTTCAATAACCAAGGCCGGCGGCCACTCTGTTCATGTGGACACGACTGGGCCGGTTTCTTAGGGATTGGGAGGGGATCATGGCGAAGGCGATTCGGGACGGGTTCCACGCGATCACGCCGAGCCTGGTGGTCAAGGGCGCGGCCGAGGCCATCGAATTCTACAAGCGGGCCTTCGGCGCCGGGGAGGTCGATCGGACGGAGATGCCGTCGAAGGACGGCGGGACCGTCATCTGCCATGCCGAGCTGCAGATCGGCGATTCGAAGCTGATGCTCTGCGACGAGTTCCCCGAGCACGGCGCGCTCGGCCCCCGTGGCCATACGTCGGTCTCGATCTTCCTCTACGTCGAGGACGTCGACGCCGTCTACGCGAGGGCGGTCGAGGCGGGGGCTGTGCCGGAGATGCCGCCGGCCGACATGTTCTGGGGCGACCGATGGGGGAAGCTGGCCGACCCGTTTGGGCACCAGTGGTCGATCGCCACCCACTTCGAGGATGTCTCCCGCGAGCAACTCCGGGAGCGGATGGCGAACGCGATGGCCGCGGGTGCGTGCTCCGAGGCAGCCGTCGAGGCCTGACCGACGGCCCTCCCGGCTACTTGCGCCGGAAGAGATGCGCCAGTACGGCCTTGGCGAACCCGGCCAGCCAGTCGGCGCGCCGGGTCTCCTCGAGGTGACGGGCGAGGGCGGCCTGCATCCCGCCCTCGCCCCAGTCCTGGCCCTTCTCGACGTACTCCAGGAACGAGGCTCCGGTGAGCCGGGTCAGGTAGGCCATCGAGACCGCCTGGACAACCCCGCCGGCGAGAAACCCGGCAGGGTTGAACTTCAGGAGCCCGCCCAGGACGCTCGCCGCGGCCTCAGCGAAGCCCAGCTTGAAGAGGGTGTGCGCCATCTGCCGCCCGACCTGCTCGATGTACTCCGACGAAAGGGCCACATCGTAGACGGCGCCGATCTCGCTGAGCATCCGCAACTGGACGGCACCGGCGGCCATCGGGCCGAGGGCAAGGATCGGGTTGGCGAACGCAGTCGCAGCGGCTAACCATTGATTCCGTTCGATGATTTCGACGGCCCGCTTGCGGCGGTCGGCGGCGAGCCTCGCCCTCTCGGCGCGCTCCAGCCGGCGAGCCCGCAGCAAGAGGTTGCCAGCGCGGAGCGTATCTCCCTCGCGACGCAAGATCGCTGCGACCCTTGCTTCAAGTTCCTCCAGTTCAGGCGGTTCCTCCTCAAGGCTGGTTGTGGTCGTCCCATCCGGGTTTCTAATTCGGACCGTCACGGGCGCTGGCGAGGCGGAGACTGCCACCACATCCTCCCCCGGAACCAGCCCGACGAGCCGCTCGCGCAACTTCGCCAGGATCTCAGCACGATCGTCATCATTCAGGCGGTCCTTCTTGTTCAAGGCGACAAGGACTCGCTTCCCTTCGCGGGTCATGCCGGAGATGAGTCGATGATCGGCCCGCCCAACGTCCTGGTCAACGACGAAGATAAGCAGGTCGGCCCCAGCCGCCAGTTCAACCGCCTCGGTCTCGCGACGACTTCCCTCCTCTCCAGCCTCGCCTAGACCCGGCGTGTCGGTCAGCAAAAGGATGCCCTCGACCCCTTCGACGGTTTGCGTAAACGATCGGCCTGCCGGCGTCGCACCCGAGATCGCACCTGTCTCGCCAGCCGACCGGCCCAGTAACGCATGGACCATCGAGGTCTTCCCCACGGGGCCCGTCCCCAGGACGACGACATGGAACCGATGCCCTCCTTGAGCGTCGCCCGGATGATCCGATCCCAGCATGGTTACGCTCCACACAACCCAAGCTCGGCACCGTCACCTTGCCTCTGTCGATTATACCGATCGGGATGGTAAGCCAGGCGAGCCACGATCTGATCCGGCCCTGGCGCGACGTTTGCTTGATCGGATTCCTGGTAGGCCGGGGAAGCTGGACTTATAATAATAGGGAAACCGGTCGCGAGCGATCCTCTCCGGCCACTGCGCCGATCGCATATTCGAACGCCCCGGGAACAAGTACCGAACGGCCGTTTAACACCCTCGGAGAATCATCCGATGTCGGACGAGGCCACCGTGTTCGAGTCCTCGCAGGCTGACCCACTCCGTTCGGCGGCCGACGCCATGGCCCTGGCACTCCAGGCCGCGAAGGACGGAGCCGCCGACGCCCAGCAGCGCGTCAATGAGGCTTTACCGGCCATCAGCGGATTCGTCAGCCGATTGACCTACACCACCTGTTATGCTGTCTCCTACGGTGTCGTCTTCCCCAGCCTGTTGATCGCTCGCGCGGTCCCTAAGGAGAACGCAATCATCCACGGGATCGTCGACGGGGCTCGCGCTGCTCGGGATGCTGTGGGCGGTCAGCGAGATCTCGGCGAGCCGGCCGAACTTCAGGATCACCCTCACATCATCGTCCCCGGCGCCGAGACGACCGGCTGAGTGTCCGCGTCGCGGATGTCTGGGTCGATGCCTCGGGTTCCACGACCATTTTTTCCCTTTTTCGAGCCTGGAATGATCCTGCACTGTACGCTGCCGGAGGAGCGATGTCCCTGGTCCTTTCGCGACCCACCGCCAGCCCGATCTCCCGGTTTCGGAGAGATCTCCAACGTCGATTCCCGGCGGAGGTCGGATCGATTCCGGCACGCCGGCCAGAGACGGGCTTCGTTCACCGCCTGGAGCGCCTCCCTCCGGAGATCGGCGTGCTCCTAATCGTGGTGGGTACGGCGGGCGTTTTGCTACCGGGTCCGGTCGGCTCGCCTTTCCTGGTCGCCGGGGGTGTGGCACTCTGGCCCTCGGCGTTTCGCCGGACCGAGGGATGGCTGGAACGATCCTCACCGCGTCTCTTCGCCGAAGGGATGCGACAGATGGAACGGTTCCTGGCCGATCTCGAACGCCGATATCCCGGCTCAACTCGATCGATCGTCCCCGAGCCGGATCGGAACCCCTCGCCATGAACGACAATTCTCGGAACTCCCAGCCGGAAGACTCCACACAGCAGACCCCGGCCACCGTGTCGACTTCGGAGGAGACGCCGGCCGGTCTCGCCGGTACGCTGCCGAAGGACCTCGGAGTGATGCTGGTCTCCGCCGGGGTGATCGGTGTTGTCCTTCCGGGACCGGGCGTCCCTGCGCTGGTCGCCGGGGGTCTGGTCCTCTGGCCGGGCGCCTTCGGCAAGGCCGAGCGATGGTTCCAGAAACGATTCCCCGACGCCCATCGCCAGGGAATGGACCACCTTCACCGCTTCCTCTCCGATCTCGAGCGCCGATACCCGGGTTCGACCGGATCAAATCCCCAGGCTGACGTGACCGGCTCCGAACCTCGGGGTGAATGACGCCCAACCTGGCGTCCCTCCGTTACCACGCCGACCGGCTTTCTCGGACGATCGGCGCGCGACTTGCAACGAGGGTGTTCGCGCAGGTCGAGATCCCCACTGCGGGCGATCCGGTCGGCCACCGCGGAGTGGGATACGAACATCCCCGATCGATGGGCCGGGAAGGCGTTTGCCAGACCGACCGATCGGGGCGAACTTGCTTGAGAAGCGTAAGGTCTCGACGAGCGCGTCGTCGCCCGTCGGGCCGATGAGGACGTTGCGCGCGGCGCGAACCGGAGTGGCCGCGTGACCGGAGAAAGTCGCTCGTGTGGATCAGTAGATCGGCCGATCGACACCTCTGGGATCTCTCTCGGATCGAGGCGCCGGGTATCATGAGCATGCTGGAGAAATCGCCCCGGGGTGAACCGAATGCATCGGCGGCCTGCAACGAGCAGAGTTGCCTCACGCTGCTGCTTCGCTTGCAGCCGTTCCCGTGCCTGGTGGTCGAGACGCAGACAGCGCGTCCGCTCCTGTCCAACGAGGAGGCGCGGCGGATGCGACTTTCCGGCCCGCCAATGGCCCCGGGCCTGAGCCCCTGCTACGCGACCGACGACTCTGGGGATCGAATCGAGCCCGATCAGGTCGTCTCATACCTGATTGGCCGGGGTGCAGGCGGCGATGGCGTCGAGCTGACCTGGCACGATAGCGGCTGCCCTCGTTTCTTCCGTATCGTCTCGCGGGCCGTCCCGCGCGGGGAGGGGTCGGCTCCGCTCTCGGTACTGAGCTTTCTCGATTTGACCGCACAGCGGATGGCCGAGGTCGAACTTCGCGAGGCGGTCGAGGCCCGCGACGAGTTCTTCTCGGTCGCCACTCATGAACTGAAAGATCCCTTGTTCTCGATCCAGCTCTCCACCCAGTTGCTCCGCCATTCGGCCGAGCGCGAGGGTCCGATTTCGCCGTACGTCCTTCAGCACCTGGAGGTCAGCGAGCGGCAACTCGTCCGCCTTGGCCGGCTGATCGAGAACATGCTCGACTTCGCCCGAATCCACAGCGGACGCTTCACGCTCGAACTGGAGCCAAACGACCTCCGCGACCTGGTCGACCAGGTCGTAACCCGGTTTCAGGGTCAGGCGGCGACGAACGGAACCTACCTGACGGCCGAGCCAGGCCCCGAGGTCCACGGCCGCTTCGACCGGATCAAGATCGAGCAGGTGCTCGGCAACCTCCTCTCCAACGCCATCAAGTACGGCGCGGGGCGGCCGGTCTCGGTCCGACTCCGCGCCGAGGCCGACTCGGCGGTGATCGAGGTTGAGGACTCCGGCCCTGGTATTCCTGCGGAAGATCGGGCACGGATCTTCGACCGGTTCGAACGAGCCTCGACCGGACACAAGCGGGCTAGTCTCGGGCTGGGACTTTACATCGTCCGCACGATGGTCGAGAAACACGGCGGTTCGGTCGGGGTTGTTAGCGAGCCCGGACGCGGCTCGACGTTCATCGTGAGAATCCCGAGACAGCAGACGCCATAGTACCCGTCGGGCCCCCCGGCTCCTGAGATCGCGGTGCCCGGACCCACGCCGGACCCATCGAGCGAATCGGGCCCAATGCTCCATCTCCGGCATTCCGGTTGCATTGGTAAGCCGGATGCTAGACCGGGGGAGTTCTCAGCCTCGACATCCGACCGGGACGCCTGCCGCACCCTCCTGAGGCGCGGGGTCTCTCCTTCGCGCGTCCCGACCCATCCATTTCTGCATCGGCCATCGGACCGCCAGGAGCCGGGACGGCCTGGAGGCCTGGTGTGTTCTCGGGTCCGTCACGTTGGCTCGAGGGAGAGAAGCAGGGGGTCGTCTACGATGGTCGATGACATCCTGGAGACAGAGGAGACCGGGAGTCACCGGCGCCGGATGGAGATCCTCATGGATGGGGTCCGCGATTACGCGATCCTCCTCCTGGATCTCGAGGGGCGCGTCCTGAGCTGGAACGACGGCGCGACGGTCCTCTACGGCTACCCGGCCGCCGAGGTGATCGGCCAGTCCTTTGCCCGGTTCTTCGTCCCTGAGGAGGTAGAAGTTGGTCGGCCCGAGGCAGAGATTGGCCAGGTGGCCGTGGCGGGTCAATGGACCGGCGAGGGATGGCAGGTCCGCTGCGATGGAACACGCTTCTGGGGATGCTCGGTGATCACCGCGCTCCGCGACGAGCGGGGTGAGACAAAAGGTTTCGCCAAGGTCGTCCGCGACACCACCGACCGGAAACAGCTCGAGGAGGAACTCCGTCGTCAGGCGGCCGAGCTCGCCGAGGCCCATCGCCTCAAGGACGAGTTTCTGGCGATGCTTTCGCACGAGTTGCGCAACCCCCTGGCACCGGTTCTCAATTCCATCTATGTCCTGCGCCAGGCACCTGACGACCCCTCGATGGTCGAGTATGCGGGCAGCATGGTCGAACGGCAGGTTCGGCACATGGCCCGGCTGATCGACGACCTGCTCGAGGTCACCCGACTGACCCACGGCAAGGTTCGTCTCCGCACCGAGTGGATCGATCTCGCCGCGCTCGCCGTGCACGCGGCCGAGAGCGTCCGACCGACAATGAAGGCGCGCGGCCACCACTTCGCCGTCATCTGCCCCGACGAGCCAATCCGGCTCGAAGGTGATCCCGTGCGTCTCGACCAGGTGCTCGTCAACCTGTTGAACAACGCGGCCGAGTTCACCGAACCGGGCGGTCATATCGAGCTGTCGATCTCGCGGCAGGAGGATCTCGCGGTGGTCCGGGTTCGCGACAATGGCACCGGGATTGCCACAGATCTGCTCCCACGAGTCTTCGATTTGTTTGCCCAGGCCGACACCTCGCTCAACCGGGATGGCGGCGGCCTGGGGATCGGTTTGACCCTGGTTAAACGGGTGGTTGCCCTTCACGGCGGAACCATCGAGGTCACGAGCGAGGGCCTGGGCCAGGGCTCAGAGTTCACCGTCCGGCTTCCTGCACCCCAGTCCAGCCCGTGTCAAAAGCCGGCCGCCGGGTCCGAGGGGAACCCAGGCCGGCCAGCCGGCCTCCGAATCCTCGTGGTCGACGATAACATCGACATGGCGACGAGCCTCTCCATGATCCTTCGGATGCTCGGCCACGCTGCGATCGTCGCTCACGACGGAGCCCTGGCCGTCGAACTGGCCCACGCCGAGCCAATCGACGCTGCGCTTCTCGACATCGGTCTGCCGATGCTCGATGGCTATGAGGTCGCTCGCCGGATTCGGGCCTCCCTTGGTGGACATCGTCCCTGGCTGGTCGCCATCAGCGGTTACGGCTTCAAGGCCGACCGGGACCGCGCCTACGAGGCTGGCTTCAATGCTTTTCTCGTCAAGCCCGTGGAGCCCTCCGAACTCGAGAGGCTACTCCAACGATGGACAAGCGGCCGATCCTGAACGATCAAATGGAGCCGGGACTGTTTGCGGCTCGGCACGGTGGGCGTCGAGAATCGACTCGAGACGGAAGGGATCAAACGGCTTGACGAGGTAGATATCGATTCCGACCTCATTGGCGCGTCGACGATCGGACTCGCGGCCGTAGCCTGACGAGCCGACGATCAGCATCCCTCCAAAATCGGTGCAGCCGCGAAGCCGAGAAGCCACCTCGAACCCATCCATCTGTGGAAGGCCGATGTCCAGAATCACTGCCTCAGGCCGAAAGGCGGCCGCCGTCTCGATCGCCGAGGGGCCATCGTGCGCCAGTTCCACGCAGTGTCCCCACAATCGCAGCAGCGCCGCGAGGCTGCTCGCTGTGTCCAGGCTATCGTCCACGATCAGGACGCGGAGCGAGTTCGCGAGATGTCCATTCATGGAGAACTCTCCGGTCTCGGAGGTCCCAGAAAACGGGACATCCATGTAGGAGCAAGTATATCCGGCCAAGATTGCGGAGTACAGGGTTTGACAAACCGATCAGGCCAGTGAATCGGGATTCCCCACAGCGTCGAATTGCGAACTACGATTCTGCTGGAGACAGGCCATGCACGCTGCCGAGGAACACCATGCCCGAATGCCGACGCTGTACGATCCTTCCGGATGAGGCCATCCGAACCGGAATCCTCCGTATTGCACCTCCCGTGGCACATTCCTTTGCGAGGCTGCGACAATATTTTGAGCGAGCCGGCATCGCTTTTTCAATGCCCACCGAGGGATTGCTCGAAGTCCGACTCGAGGGGGATTTACTCGATCGTCTGGTCGGCGGTCTCGACGGTGTCCTCAGCCCCATTGAGTTGCGTGACACGCGGGCCCTGGTCGTCTCCGAGGGCGTGGCGCCCGCGCCTACCGACCGGTCATCGGTCCTGCCGCTAGCCACACTGATTGCCCGTGTTCAGGAGGCGTGGTTTCACCGAATGCTCCGCGAGTCTCGGCTGACCTCGTTCTTCCAACC
>DAHZZC010000579.1 GCA_027435495.1 Planctomycetales bacterium | reverse complement strand
GAACTCCATCCGTTACGAGGCTTGGAATATTTGCCTCGCCCTTTTCCTGAGCTTTCCCTTCCTCAGCGATCGGATGGATGCCCTGTTCCGATGGCTCGGAGACGATACGCCCAGACCCCGACGGAAGGATAATGTCCTGGGCGACCTCAGGGCCGTGGTCATCTGCGGCCTGATGTTCTGGTCCGGGTTGTTCCTGCTCCTCACGCTGTGGCACGGCAAGCCAAGAAACTGGGGGAGTCACGACCGGATCACCCCGATCGTGATCCTGGTGGTGGGCACGGCATCGATGATTTCCTGGAAGATCCCGAGGGTTCGCCCGCCCCATGCTTGACCGAACGCCAGGCTGACCCCACGATGGTGGGAGAATCCCAACTCGGCAGCGGGGAGACCTCGTGATGTTCGCGGCGTGGCTGATCGGTGCGGCGATTGTGGCGGGACCACCGCCGTCAGAGAAACCGGGCGTGCCGAACGTGAGCGTGGTCCCGCCCGGGGCGAAGCTGGAAAAGGTCTTCGGCGAGGGGGAATTCACCGAGGGCGGCGCGATGGACGCCGACGGCTCGATCCTCTTCTCCGACATCGGCAATCGCATCCTCCGCTACGATCCGAAGACGAACAAGACGACCGTCTTTCGCGAGCCGAGCGGCCGGGCCAACGGGATGATGTTCGACACCCACGGCCGGCTGATCGTCGCCGAGGGAGCGAACACCGGCGGCGGACGTCGGGTCACGATCACCGAGCGCGACGGCACGGTCCGGATACTCGCCGATAGCTACAACGAGCGCCGGTTCAACAGCCCGAACGACATCGCGATCGACCGCGAGGATCGCGTGTACGTCACCGACCCCCGGTACGTCGGCAACGAGCCCCGCGAGCTGGATTTCGAGGGCGTCTTCCGGATCTCGGTCGAGGGCAACGTCCTCCCGATGAACCTGACCGTTTACAAACCGAACGGCCTGGCGATCAGCCCTGACGGCAAGACGCTCTACATATCCGACAGCGGCCCGCGCCGGCGCGCTCTGATCGCGGCCCGGCTCGGCGACCGCGGCAAGGCGGCCGATCCGAAGGTGATCCACGAGTTCACCGACCGCCGTGGTATCGACGGCATGACCGTCACCACCGACGGCCGGCTCGTCGCCGCGGCCGGCTCGGGCAAGACCGCGGGCGCCTACGTCTTCTCGCCCGAGGGGAAGCTCCTGGAGATCATCCCCACGCCCGATGATCCCGCCAACGTCGAGTTCGGCGGCGACGACGGCAAGACCCTCTACATCTGCGCCGGCCGAAGCCTTTACCGGATCAAGACGACCATGACCGGATTCCGCCTCTGGCCGCCCGTTCGTCCTTGATGATCCTTGAATGAGAGTCGCCGGCGGATTTTTGACCCGCACTTCTGGTTTTGTCCCAAAAGGTCACGCGATGAAAGAAGCGATGCTCGCCCTGGTAACGGGCCTGATCCTGTCGCCCCTCGGCGCCTCGGCCGCCGGGGCCGAGGACGTCAAGCGACCCAACATCCTCTTCATCATCGCCGATGACTGGTCGTGGGGACACGCCGGCGCTTATGGTTGCAAGTGGATCAAAACCCCGGCCTTCGACCGGGTCGCGCGGGAAGGCGTGCTCTTCCAGAACACGTTCACGAATAACCCCAAGTGCAGCCCGTGCCGGGCGAGCATCCTCACGGGCCGGAATACCTGGCAGCTTGAGGAGGCCATGTGCCACTTCGGCCTCTTCCGGGCGAAATGGCCGGTCTACCCCGATCTGCTGGAACGGGCTGGCTACCTGGTCGGCCACACGGGAAAGGGCTGGGGACCGGGCGACTTCAAGAACGGCGGATTCTCGCGTAACCCGGCCGGTCCCGGCTATCAGAAGCACACGACCCAGCCGCCGCTGAACGGGATCGCCGGGACGGACTACGCCCGGAATTTCGACGATTTCCTCAAGGTCCGCCGGCCGGGCCAGCCCTTCTGCTTCTGGGCAGGCGGCTACGAACCTCACCGTCCCTATGACGAGGGCTCCGGCATCCGCGCAGGTCGTAAGCTGGCCGACGTTGTGGTCCCGGGATACCTCCCCAGCACAAACCTCGTCCGCAGCGACCTCCTCGATTACGGCCTGGAGGTCGAGTGGTTCGACGCCCAGGTCGGCCGGATGCTCGAATCCCTGGAGAAGTCCGGCGCCCTCGACGACACCTTGATCGTCTACACGTCCGACCACGGCATGCCCTTCCCGAGGGTCAAGGGTCAGCTCTACGACGCGGGCTTTCACATCCCGATGGCGATCCGATGGGGCCGGAACGTGAAACCCGGTCGTGTGGTGGACGACTTCATCAACGTCCGCGACTTCGCCCCGACGTTCCTCGAAGCGGCCGGCCACGCAATCCCCGACTCGATGAGCGGCCGGAGCTTCGCCGACATCCTGAAGAGCCAGAAATCCGGCCAGATCGATCCGACCCGTAACCGAATGGTCGTCGGCAAGGAGCGTCACGACATCGGCCGGCCCAACGATGCGGGCTACCCCGCCCGTGGAATCCGGACGCCCGACTATCTCTTCGTCCGCAACTACGCGCCCGACCGCTGGCCCGCCGGCAATCCGGAGACCAGCTACCCGAACTGCGACAACGGCCCGACCAAGACCCTGATCACGTCCAGCTTCAACCGCTTCTACCGCCTCTGCTTCGGCAAACGCCCGGCCGAGGAACTGTACGACCTCAGAAACGACCCGGATTGCATCAAGAACCTGGCGAACGACCAGTCGCTCGCGTCGCTCAAGCAGCAGCTCGAAACCGAGATGACGGCCAGCCTTACCCGAGATCGAGACCCGCGCATGCTGGGCCGGGGGGCCATTTTCGAGTCGTACAAGTACCTCGGCGGCGGGGCCCACTCATACGAGAACTGGCTGAAGTTCCGGCAGTAGATGTTGGAGTGGTCGAGGATCGGCGATTCTGCCGGAGCCGGCTCCAGCCGGCGATCTTCGAGCCCGTTTTGGCTTTGTCCGGTTCGGGAGCAGGAGCTCCCTCCTACAGGGACCGTTCGCATGTCGGGCGTACTTGGTCTTCTGTAGGAGCCGGCTCCAGCCGGCGATCTTCGAGCCCGTTTTGGCTTTGTCCAGTTCGGGAGCAGGAGCTCCCTCCTACAGGGACCGTTCCCGTGTCGGTCGTACTTGGTCTTCTGTAGGAGCCGGCTCCAGCCGGCGATCGTCTCGGCGGTTCGATCGAAGGCCATCCTGATAGGGGGTGGGAACCCGCGCCGCAAGCCCCCCACATGAGCCTGCGGTTGGCCGCGCCGGTCGATCGATATTCCGAAGCTTCTGCCTGGCAAGCGGCCTGACCAGGCGTATGATTTCTCAGCGACCAGTCGAGGGCCGGCATCGGCTGCCCCCGGGCTTCGGCCCCTGGCCGCTCCTTTCGTTTTCGGCGGCTGAGCCCACTCGTACGACAACCGTTGGAAGTTCTGGTAAGCCCTCGGAGCGGGCCAGAGCAGCCGTGGACCGCTCGACGAATTGAGGCGAACCCGGTTTGGCCCTGACCGGTATCTCCCGCGGTGACCGCTCGAACGATGCAGGACGATAAGCCCGAGGCCAAGCAAGCTCTGAAAAAGGGGGCCGCCGCCGAAACGAAGTCGGCATCACCGGCCGATTCCTCCAGAGCCGAGCCCGCGAACAGCGTTCTGAAGCGTCGACCCGCCGCCACTGTGCGGGCTTTGAAGGAACTGGAGGACGGCGAGCTGAACCGCTACGCCGACGCCGACGAACTGCTCTCAAGGTTTACCGGCCGCTCAGATCCCTCCTGACCACCCCGCACCCCCGTCACATTCACCCCGCTTCCGATGATGAGATCGTGGCGATAGGTCCAGTCGTAGAGCCGTCCCGCCTTCGCGGGCGGCAGTTCGGCAACTTCGCGAAAGCCCTCCTCAACGAACCACCGCTTCAACTCATCGAGCGAATGGTGCGACTGGTATTGCGGGGCGTACCAGTCGAAGTTGTCGCAGACGCGCAGGACGCGGTCGGGGTGGCTTGAGAAGTTGGCGATCTTGTTGAGCGTCCGGTTCAAAACCGGGAGATCGCCCAGCAGGCTCATCGCGGCGCAGATCGGTTCGAGAACCCGGGCGGGCAGGCGGGTCGTCGCGGCGCGGAGGGCCGAGTTCAGCCACTCCTGTGGCAGGGTGTTTCTGCGATACAGCCAGACCGAGAGCCGTCCGCCCGGCTTCACCCGGCGCGCGATCTGCGCGAACGCTCCCCGAGGGTCGGGAGTGTGGTGCAAGACCCCGATCGAATACACCAGATCGCACAGTCCAGGAGTGATCGGCAGGTCGAGCAGGTCCGCCTGCACAATCAGGGCCTCGGGGAATTCCGCGCAGAGCGCGGCGGCCTTGTCGACGGCCGTGCTCAGATCCACGCCAATCACCCGGGCGCCGTGGCTCGCGATCAGGCGGGCGTATCGGCCGCCGCCGCATCCGGCATCAAGGACCAGCCGGCCGGCGAGGTCGCGCGGGTCGACGCCCGTCTTGACCCGGAACGTCGCCTCATCTTCCTCGGGACGCGCGACGTCGTACCGGTTCCATTGGCGGCCGAAGCTCGCGACGTACGACTCGCCCGCGAGCCTCGGCACGCCCTCGACGATCGGATAGAGTTGGGAGCACGACCGGCAGACCAGGCCCGTCGGCGGGTCCGCGATCGAGAGTTCGCCCCGGCATCGGGGGCATCGCAACATCGAGACGAGGTCGGGGCTCATGGGCGCGGTCGTCGTCCTTCGGGGGGCGGGCCCCGGCTTTCCTTCGCTTGGCCGGGGCGATTGACCCTCCCACCATACCGAGGAGATCATGTCCGAGGCGAGATCCTGGATCGATCGACTGGCCCGCCAGATCGCCCGATGGCGGACCCGTGGACTCTCCGACTCCTGGATCGTCGCGGTCTCCGGCGGCGGCGATAGCGTCGGGATGCTCCGCGTGCTGCACGGGCTGGCCCGACCTTGCGGCCTGACCCTCTCCATCGCCCACCTCGACCACGGCGCCCGAGGCGAGGCGTCCCGGGCCGACGCCGCCTTCGTCGCCGAACTGGCCGAATCGCTGGGCTGTCCGTTTGACCTCGGCCAGTGGCACCCCGCCCGCGCCGGCCACTTCGAGGCCGATGCCCGACGCGCCCGGTACGACTGGCTCGTCGAGGTTGCCCGACGTCGGGGCGCTGGCGTCGTCGCGGTCGGCCAGACGCGCGACGACCAGGCCGAGACCATCCTGCACCGGATCGTCCGCGGCACCGGCCCGCGCGGCCTAGCCGGGATCCCGCGCCGACGTCGCCTCGCTCTCGACCCGCCGATCGACCTGATCCGCCCGATGCTCGACATCTCCCGCGACGAGATCCGGTCCTACCTCACGACGATCGGCCAACCCTTCCGCGAGGACGCGACCAACGCCGACATCACCCGAACCCGCGCCCGCATCCGCCACGTCCTCCTGCCCGGTCTCGCCCGCGACTACAATCCGGACGTCGTCGGCGCGCTCGTCCGACTCGGCGAACTGGCGCGGTTGTCCGAGAAAGCCCACGAGGCCCGGCTCCACGAGCTGGATTCGGCCGCGAGGGTCGAACCCGATCGCCTGGAGATGGATCGCGAGGCGATCCGAGCTCTGCCGGCGTTCCTCCGCGCCGAACTGATCCGACGCGCCTGGCGACGCGCCGGATGGCCAGAGCAGGGGATGTCGTCCCGCCGATGGCGGCGGCTGGAGCGGCTCGCCCGCGGCGGCGAGGCATCGGGTGTCGCGATCGGCGAAGGGATCTCGGCGACCGCCAGGGGCCGCTCGCTGATCCTCCGTCGTACCACGCCCGTTCCCCCACCCGAGTTCGATCCAATCCCGATGGAATGCCCCGGCGAGGCGGCGATTCCCTGGGCGGGCGGGCAGATCGTCGTCAGCGGCGAGGCGGGCGACGAGGTGGTCGATTACGACCAACTGGTCCTGCCGCTGTTTGTCCGAGGGCCGAGGCCCGGGGATCGGTTCGCACCGCTAGGGATGGGCGGGCGGAGCCAGCCGCTCGCCGACTTCTTCCGAGGCCGGGGCGTCCCGCGCGACCAACGCGCCCTCACGCCGCTCCTCTGCGATCAATTCGGGATTGTCTGGGTCGTCGGCCATCGGATCGCCGATCGCGTCCGGCTCACCGAGGCGACCCGGAATCGTATCCCATTGATGTGGAAAGAGTTCGCCGAACCATTCTTGAACCCAATTTGAGGTTCTTGTCGAGCCAATGTCCGCTTGCTACGATACGACCTTCCTGGCTGGCATCGGGGGGAGGCTGAAACCGGGAAGGAACAACAATGATTTGGTCGAATGGGGCCGATCAGCCACGTGCGCTGCCGCTCTATGCGGACGAATTGCGGAGAATGGCCCGCGCTCGAATCTCGCCGGAGCTGCGGGGGATTCTGGACCCGTCGGACCTGGTCCAGCAGACATTATTGATCGCCTGCGCCAAGATCGATCAGTTCCGTGGGACGACGAACGCTGAGTTCCGAGCCTGGCTCCGGACGATCCTCCGGCGCGCCCTGGGACGGGCGTTGCGACGGTCGATGGACCGCCGACGCGAACGGATCGGTCCCGAGGAGGAGAGGCCCGGTTGTTCGATGGCGGATCCATGGATGGCGATGGTCGCTGAGGATACGTCGCCGAGTGAGAGTGCCGGCCGGGCCGAGGAGTTGCGCCGGCTCGCCGCCGCGATGGCGTTACTGCCACGCGACCAGCGGACGGCAATCGAGCTGCATCATTTCCAGTCCCTTTCGTTGGCCGAGGTCTCGGCGAGAATGGGACGGACTCCGTCGTCGGTCGCTGGATTGATCTTCCGGGGGGGACGGTCCCTCCGTCGAGCGTTGCAGTGAACCGCGGAGCGAGCGGACCATGCCTGCCAAAACCGAGTCGAACCACGCCGATCGCGAGGCACGACTCGACGATCTGCTGGCCGCTTGCCTCGAAAAGTTCCGCCGCGGCGAGGCGATCGATCGTGAGTCAATCGCCGCCGCCTACCCGGAGTACGCCACCGACCTGATCGCGTTCCTCGACGATCAGGATCGGCTGCATCGGATCGCCGGGCAGTTCTGGGATGCCGGGGTCTCGACGCCCGATCTCGACGACGCCAGGCCAACTTTTCCGCCCCCACAGACGATCGAGGCCGGGCGGATCGTGGGCGACTACGAGATCCTGGAGGTTCTTGGCTGGGGCGGGATGGGGATCGTTTACGAGGCGAGGCAGCGGAGCCTCGACCGTCGAGTGGCTTTGAAGATGCTCCGGTCCGGGCCGGCCGCGACGCCGAAAGACCTGATCCGGTTTCTTCGCGAGGCCCAGACCATCGCCCGCCTCTCCCATCCGCACATCGTCCCGGTCCACGAGGTCGGCGACCACGAGGGGCACCTCTATTTCAGCATGGAGCGTGTCGACGGCGGGAGCCTGGCGAGTCGGCTGACCGACTACCTCGACGATCTCCACGCCACCGCGGAGCTGATGGCGAAGATCGCCCGTGCGATCCAGCATGCCCACGACCAGGGGGTCCTCCATCGCGACCTGAAGCCGACCAATGTCCTCGTCGACGGCCGGGGAGAGCCGAGGGTGGTC
>DAHZZC010000578.1 GCA_027435495.1 Planctomycetales bacterium | reverse complement strand
GAGCAAGGCGTCGTATCGATCGATCGTGTCGTCCATGCTGTACCTCCGTGACGAGTCCCGATGATCACCAAATCTCCTACTTCACCGAGGAGCCAGTCTATCCCGAACAGCCGGTAGAATTCCATCGCCCGGTCGCCTAAGTGAGCGGCTTTTCGCAGTAGACGTGCTTGCCAAGCTGCAAGGCCGGCAGGGTGGCGAAGGCGTGGGTATGCTCGGTCGTGCTGACGACCACCGCGTCGAAATCGGCGGCGTGGTCGAACATCTTGCGGAAGTCGCGGTATGCCTTCGCCGCGGGGTGGATTTCGGCGGCCCGGTTGAGGAACGGCTCGACGACGTCGCAGATCGCCGCGATGTTTTCATCGGGGAACTGCTTCATGTTGTGCTCGCCGCGACGGTGGACGCCGATCAGGGCGATGTTCAGCTTTTCGTTGAGGTTTCGTCCCCGGACGATCGCCGGCGCCGCGATGGCGCCGACCGCCGCCGCGGCGACGGATCGCCCGAACTGCCGGCGCGTGGCCTGGCCCGACTTCGAGGAGTTCTCACCCTGGTTCATGATTGTCCCTCCCGGCTCTTGCCTCCGAATTCTCGATCCTGTGACCCAGCGGTTCAGGATCGGGCCTCGGACGGGCCGATGCAAGAGGGCGGTGGCGTTACCCGATCAATCGCGCTCCAGCGTCAGGGCGACGAGGAACGGGTCGCACTCGTTGCCGGCCGAGAGGAAGTCCAGGCTGGCGATCGGCTTTTCGGGGTGGGGATTGGTCCACGACATCTCGAAGAGGCGGACCATCAGGCCGGGGCGGGATTGTCGCTCGGTCATGTCGGTCGGGCCGGTCCAGGCGGGTATGGCACGGGAGATCGACCGTCCCGGGTCGCGGTGCATCCAGTTGGTGATGTCGCGAGCGTAGACGACCGGCCCCTGCTCGTGCGTGCCGTCGGCGTAGTGGATCACATAGACGGCGACGATCTTGCCTTCGACGTTGAGCCCGCCCTGCGCCGAGTGGAGAAAGTGCAGCATCCGGCCCCGGGCACCGACCGTGATACCCTTGACGGAGGATGGTAGTTCGGGCCGCTCGCGTCCCTTCAGGTGGACCATCTTTTCACTGATCCGGAAGAAGGTGTCACCCATCTTGTGGATTCCGCGAGGGAGGCGGTTGAGATCGTTTCCGTCGCCGCCTGGCCCATCGGCCAGGTAGTCGTTGCCGGGCGGATCGAGGTCGACGAACGTGAGCCGATCGCGGAGGGCTGGCGGGATCGGCTCGTCGACGGGCTTCGGCGGGCCGTTGTTGCCTGGGTCGGGGATGGGGGTGAAGGTCCACTCCACCGACTCGCGATCGGCCGGAAGGTTTACGGGCATGTTGCGGTCTGAGGCGCGGCCCATCCTGATCTCGATCGGTCCCCTCGGCAGGCCCGGGAAGATAAAGAGCCCGTCGCGGTCGGTCGCCACCGTGACGCCCTGGAGCCGCTCGGCGATCGGCCCGGGATTCTCGGGCGGGACCCACAGGTGGACGCCGCCCAGCGGCCGTCCCCGCGGGTCGCGGACGTGTCCGGTCACGGTCCGCGTCTCGGGCGCCGGATTCGGGTTCGGGGCGACCCCAGCCTTCGGGGCGATGGGTGGCGCCGGTGCGAGAGCCGGCTGAGGCACCGCCGCCTTCGCCACCTCGGCCTTTAACATGGCGGTGGGTGGTTGCGGCGTCAGGCGCCCCTGCGGCCGCATCAAGAGCCGGATCGGCCCGACCTCGCCTTGCGCGGGGACGAGGATGACTTTATGGTCCAGTCGTGAGTTACCGTAGCCGTACGTGCAATAGATATGCTGTTCTCCAGGCGGGACGTAAAACGCGAACTGGCCCTGGTCGTCCGTTCGCTGCTCCCCAACCTCGCCCGACGACAGCGGCCGTGCCGGGCCGTAGCAGCCGACCAGCGTGCCGGGGACGGGCTTGCCTGTGTCGCGGTCGAGGACGACGCCGCGGATCGGCCGGCCTTCGATGGCGACGAGGTCCGCCTCTGTGTCGGCCCCGGCGCGGACGCGCAGGCATTCGACGGCCGCCGATGTGGCACGCGGCCGGCCGGGGACCTGGCGGAGCATTACGTTATACACCGCTGGCGGCAGCCCTCCGACGAAAAACCGGCCCTGGTCGTTGGTGGTCGCCTCGCCCCTGCAACCGAAGAAGCGAGGGTGATGCTCGATCAGCCCTGCGCCCACGGAGGCCCCGGCGATCGGCCGGCCGGTCACGGCATCGATCACGCGACCAGCGATCCCGCCGGCGGGCTCGAGTGTCGTCGTGGCGAGGGCCCGCGAGTCGGGCCTTGCGACGATCCAGGGCCCGACGTACCTCGGATGCAGGGCTCGATAGGTGACGAACGAATCGCGCGGGGCGCTTATCGCATAATGCCCGTCGGCGTCGGTGATCGCGGGCGCCAGGATCGCTTCGAACAGCTCGGGAGCGTCGGGGAGGTTGCCGTTGCCCCGGTGGGAGAAGGCGTAGGCACGCACGCGAATCCCGGCCAGTGGCCGCTTTGCCCAATCGACGATCTCGCCTTCCAGACGCCGGTCGATCGGCAAGAGCTGCATGGTCAAAGGTTCCACCTTGCCGCGATGCTCGGGCCAGGCCCAGGCGAGCGAGTTACCGCGTCGAGCGATCACGAAGCCGTGCTCGCCAACGACCGCCCGAGGGATCGTCGCAAGGCCGTCGGCATCGGTCGTGAACGAGCCCGGCCGGTCGCCCTGGTGGACCTCGACCGCAACCCCAACAGCAGGCATCCCGTCGAGATCGACCACCCGGACGTGGACCCCGGCGGGATCATTCCGAGCCGCAGGCGACGATTTCCGGGGGGCCAGTGGGACTTCCTCGCCGCCTCCGATCGATCCCAGACCGACCGCGGCCGTGGTCAGCCCGGCCGTGAGGAACATCATCCCGACCGTCACGAATCGCCGCATGATTTGCCTCCGTAGCTCAGCCCCGGCCATCGCCGCGACCGCCGCCGGGACCGCGGCGGTCGCTCCATTCCCGCCGATCGAAAGCGCTCCCCGGACGATCGCCGACGCCAGCGCCCTCGGGATCGGAGGCGGCGCCGCTCCGATCGCCAGCATCGCCGGGCCGAGGCCGCGACGTTCGAGACGCTTTCGGAGTCGATCGCGGCCCCGCGCCAGGCGGCTCTGCAACGTCCCGATCGGACAGCCCAGGAGCCCGGCGGCGCGGTCATAGGGATGTCCTTCCAGGTCGCAGAGGACCACTGCGGCGCGGAAGGGCTCGGGCAATTGGTCCAGCTCCTCGTACAGCTCGGGGAACGGATCGGGCGGCGGCGGGGCGGTCGGCTCGTCGGGCGGGCCGATCCGTTCGAGGCGACGACGTTCCTGCTCGCGACGCCTCGCGAGGTCACGACGCGCACGGGAGGCGATCCGTCTTGCGACGCCGTGGAGCCAGCTCGCCACCGATTCCCCCCGCCGGATCGACCCGGCCCGACGCGTCAGGACCAGGAACGTCGCCTGGCAGGCGTCCTCGGCGTCGTGGCGATCGCCGAGGATCGCCCGGCAAACGTTCAGGACCATCGACCCATGCCGATCGACGATCGCCGCGAAGACGGCCTCGGCCTCGATCGCGATCGCGATCGACTCGCCGCCGTTCCGGCTGAGGAGATACCGTTCCACGAGCTGGCCGTCGGAAAGCCCGGCGAGCGTCCCGACGCTGAAGAGCGTGCGCAATGCCCCCGACCCGTCGCCCATCCCCGTCCTCGTCCCCGGCGTCCTCGACATCGCTTCATCCCCTCCCGAGAATGGTGGTCTCGATGGCCCGGATTTGTTCCCGGAATTTTCGGGGGCGATTCGCTGGATCGCCAGGGCCGTTTCTTTTTCGGTCCGCCCGGGAATCGGGGAGTGGCTCCGGAGCGCCGCGGAGGTGCCCGTCCCCGTTTCGTGGGCGATCGTGTGCTGGTTCTGGACCCGACCGGGGTGAAAAGGAAACGGTCCTGGCGGGATCGCTGCGATTGCTGGACCAGCACGGGATGCCTCGGGTAGATTCGAGCTCTTGATTGGCGTTCCGAGCGGCCCCACCATTCCGATTCGATCCTGGCACTTCCACCACTCCGACAAAGATGAGAGGACCCGATGGCGCAGGCCGAATCCCCCGAAGCGACGAATCCTCGGGCCGGCGTGGGGGCTCGATGGCTGGCCCTGATTGTCGGCACGGCCTGCGTGGCGGTTGGGATCGCGGCCGATCTGCTGTTCCTGCCGCACCAGTCGCTCTGGCTCGACGAGTCGGTCCAGTTGGCCGGGCTCTCGCTCGACCCGGTCGAGGTGACGCGATGGCTGGCCGACCGGGTCAATTACGACTTCGGTCTGATGGACGACCGGATGCCCCCACTCAGCTACTGGATGGGCTGGGGGTGGTCGCGGGTCGCCGGCCTGGCCGAGAGGCCGATGCGGATGATGGGGGTGGTGTGTGTCTCGATCGCGGTGGCGATTGTGTTTGCGGCCGGCTTGCGGGCCTGGGGCCTCGCCGCTGGCGCGGCCGCAGCGCTCCTGCTGGCGACCTCGCCGAACGCGGTGATGACCGCGGTGGAGATCCGCGCCTATCCGATCCTGATTCTCTTCTCGGCGGGGATCTTCGCCTGCCTGATCGGGATCGCCGAGGGGCCGGCGGGATCGCGATGGCGGTGGCTGGCCGGCTTGACCGTCTGCGGGATCGGCGCGATGTACACGCACTTCTTCGGGCTGGTGGCGTTCGGCGGGGCGTGGTTGGCGGCGGTCGTTCTGGCGTGGACCAGAGGCGAACGGCTCGGGCCGCTGATCGTCGTCGCGGTCGTGGCCGGCCTGGCGGCGCTCGGGCTGCTCCCGTTCATCCTTGCCTCGGCGGGCATGTCGTCGTCGGCGCAGGTCGCCGGTGAGGCGAAGTTCATCGGGCTGGTTCGGCTGGGCTACCGGCTGTTCGGCAACCCGGCGATGGCGATGAGTCCGGCGGCCGTCGGCCTGGCGGCACTCGGGACGATCGTCGGCGTTCTGTCGGCTCTCTGGCCCGGGATCCGCCGGGCGCCGGGAGCCGCGGCGATGGCGATCGCCCTGGTCTCGGGCTGCGCGGTCGTCGCCCTCGTCCACCTGGCGCAGTCGTCGTTCGAGTCCGCCAGGCCGAGCTACAACATCTGGATGCTCCCGGTCCTGGCGGTGCTTGTGGCCTCGGGTCTCTCGGTCGTGAGGTCGAGGGGCGCCCGGATGGCCGCCGGTGCCGCCGCGGCGATGCTGATCACCGCCAATCTCTACGCTGATGCCCAGCTCGCCGTCCACGGTGATTCGTTCGCGCACACCGCGTACGGCCCGATCGCCCGGATTATCCACCGCCTCGGGCCGGATCAACTCGCCCTGATCCACGACGGACCGATCGACCAGGCGTGGGGCTTCTACTTCCCTGTCCGCTACGAATTCCGCGGCGATGTCCGGCAGTTCGCCTACGTTTCCGGCCGCGACGAGTCGGGAACGGGCGAGGTTCGTGTCTCCGAGTTTCCCTCCGGCAAGGGACGGCTCGATCCCGCTGGGCTCCGGTTCCCTTACCTGGTCGTGGTTCGGTCGAAGGAGCTTCACGCCACGGATCTGAACGCCCAGATCCGCGGCGGGGCCGTCCCCCAGGGCGACGGGCCCGTCGCCCTCGCCCTGCTCGCCTCCGGGAAATGGGAGCGCGTCGAGGAGAGGATCTCTCTGGCCTTCGTCCGGGCGGAGGTCGACGTCTTCCGTCGAGCGGGCGCGGAGTGATCGATCGGGGCCGCCTCGCCGGCTCCTGCGGGCCGACCAGGATCGGCGGCGCCCGGACGCTTGTCCAGGGAGGGCCCGGGATTTACGATGAAGGGAGCGGGCGAGCGAGGAGATCCGAGGGCGCGGCCGACGCCGCCTAACGAACGACCGGCAACCCATGACCAATGACCACCGGGGCAGATGGGCGTCGCAGGCGATCGGCGCCGCGGCGATGGCGATCGGGCTGATCGGGATGGCGGCCGTCGAGGCGCAGCAGGCGGAGCGACCGGCGCGAAAGGCGAGGGGGATGGTCCGCGATCAGGGCGGCCAGCCGCTCCCGAAGGAAAAGGCCAGGCCAAACGCCGCCGACCCGCTCGGCAAGGCCGGAGGACCGGCCGATCAACTCAACGGGGGCGCCGGCGCCGGTGCCGGTGTCGGCGCGGTTGGGACGGGGACGTCGCACTTCACCTTCCGACTCCACGCCTTCGACGGCGCCCCGCTCGCCGCCTCGTATTATCGGTCGAAGCTGACCACGACGGCGCCTGTGGTGATCCTGGTGCATGAGTCGGGGCGGTCGCGGAAGGACTTCGAGGAGCCGGTGCTGGAGCTGAAGGGGAAGGGTCTGGCCGAGTACCTGCAATCGCAGGATTACGCCGTTCTGACCCTCGACCTTCGCGGCCAGGGCCAGAATCCCCGCCGGGCCCTGGCGAGGGGCGACCGACCCCGGATCGTCCTGGATTTGCAGGCCGCGTACTTTTTCCTGCTCGACCGCCACAACCGGGGCGAGCTGAACGTCTCGAAGCTGGGGATCATCGGCCTCGGCGACGGCGCCAACCTCGCCGCGGCCTGGGCCCATCAACCGGGCGCCGCGGTCAGCACCGAGGGACACCCCAGCGACCTCAGCGGGATGGTTTTGATCTCGCCGATGCCCGAGGGAACTGGCTACCTGCTCAAAAGCATCGCTCCCGGTGTGTCGAGCCGGGTGCCGATGCTCCTCATGGCCGGCGAGCGGGATAACCCGAGCAAGGACGCGATCCAGACCGTCCGCCAGGCGATCGAGCGTGGCCGGTTGAACAAGATCGAGATGTACCCGTCGAACCTCCACGGGTACAAGTTCCTTCGCCTCGAGCCGAAGGTCACCTCGGCGCTGATGCACTTTCTGGAGAACTCGCTCAAGAATCGGGCGGTTACCTGGGAGCCGCAGTACAACCTCCTGCCGGTCGCCGTGAGCGACATTCAGGTGGCTCGCCACGACAAGAAAGTCGACCTGAATGCCCCCGCCCCCGCCGCCGCCGCCGAGGCCGCGAAGCCCGAACGGAAGCGCGACCCGAATGCCCCCGCCCCCGCCGCCGAGGCCGCGAAGCCTGAACGGAAGCGGGACTGACGCAGCGGCCTGGAAGGATTGGAGCGAGGGAACGAGGCCAGGATCCGGGCTCAGACCGAGGAGCGAACGACGATGGAGTCCCTCTCGGAAGACCCGACGATCCTGGCCGGCGGCCTTTTGCTGCTGGCCGGCGCCTTCGTCGTCGCGCTCCGGGCGACGCAGGAGGGGAAGTACCTCGTCTGGGCCCTGACCGCCGCTGGTCTGGGGCTGGCCGTGGTCGCCGTGGAATGGCTCTGGGTGACCGACAACGAGCGGATCGAGAACGTCGTCTACGGCCTTCGATCGGCGGTGGCCAGCTCTGACGCCGACGCCGTCCTCAAGTATTTGACCCCCGACGTGATGTACGTCAAGGGCGAGCTCGCCCTCGAAGGCGAGGCCACCCGTGCCCTGATCCGCGACAATCTGGAACGCGTTCGCTTCGACCTCGTCCGGGTCAGCAACCTGAAGGTCAACGCCGGCCGGCAATCGCGCCAGGGGACGGCCGAATTCAGCGCCTTCTTCAAGGGAACCGTCGACAGCTCGACGGCCTCGGTCGCCTTCGGCTCGACCAACTCCATCTGGTCGCTGGGCCTTCGCGAGACGGCCCCGGCCCTCTGGAAGGTCAACCGGATCACTCCAGTGCAGGTTCCTGGCGAGGGCATCCGCGTCCCCGACGGACGAGGCTCAGGTTCGAATTCGCCGGCGGTCCCTCGCGCTCTCTGGCGCGGCCGATGACCGGGGCGTGATGGCTGGGGTAGCCGATCTTTTGTCGGAGGGAGCACCGGGTCGTGACCTGGTCGCCGGCCGGAGCCCTCGGGAGTCGAACGATCGACCGATGGCGAAGGGTTGGTCTGAGAGCCCCTGTAGGAGCCAGCTCCCGCTGGCGACGCGGAC
>DAHZZC010000577.1 GCA_027435495.1 Planctomycetales bacterium | reverse complement strand
TGGGTGACCGAGAGGCACCCGCGCCCGCACGATCCTAACCATCGGGGCCGGATCCTCCAAGCCCGACTGGCCGATCTTGGGCCGCCTCGCCGATGGAACTCGAAATCGGATTGTCACTTTGGCCCGGTCGTGGTAAAGACGCCCTCGACCTGCCGACGGTCCCCGGGGCCCGCCGGTGCATGGAAGCACAATGGGTCTCACCTCCGCGACGCCGAGATTATGAAAAACTTCGCTCGCCTCGTGCGGTTCGCCTTGCCCTATCGTGTCCGATTCGGCCTTTCGGTCGGGTGCGCGGCGATGGTCGCCCTGCTCTTTTTCGCCGAACTGGGCGCCGTCTATCCCTTGCTCCACATCCTGTTCAATGACCAGAACCCGCAAAGATGGGTCGCCCACAAGGTCGGCGACTACCGCGAACGTATCGCCGCACTCGAGGCCCGTCGCGAGGAAGTGAAGTTCGCCATCGGCGTCGCCCCACGCGCCGAGGCTGCCAAGGAAACCATCAAGGAACACGTCCAGAAGGTCCACGACGACCTCGACCTCCGCGAAAAGGCCCTCCGCCAATTCGAATGGGAAGTTCACGACGCCGACCTGCGCAACGCCGACGACCCCAAGGCCCAGGCCCAGCTCGCCCAGCTTGAAGTCCTTCGCCGAGAGGCCATGGTCGCCAGTGCCCGCAAGGCCGAACTCTTCGAACGATGTAGCCCCCTGATTCGCGACGGTGACGCCGAGGGCCTCCACCGCCGCCTGGGCTCCATCGGCAAGGAGATCGCCGATAACGACTGGTGGCTCCAGCGCTGCCTGATCGTCCAGCCCTACGTCAATCACTATCTCCCCGGAAACCCCTTCACAGCGCTTTTGCTCCTGATCGCGATGGTGATGGT
Organism: Planctomycetales bacterium; assembly: GCA_027435495.1. Classification (GTDB taxonomy): domain Bacteria; phylum Planctomycetota; class Planctomycetia; order Isosphaerales; family Isosphaeraceae; genus JAKAUH01. Next base: position 4,530 of record DAHZZC010000577.1, on the reverse strand, counting down.
CGGCGTGGCATTGAAGGGCTTCTTCATGTTCTTGCAAGAAGTTCTCGTCGCCGATGTCATGCAATTAACGCTCTTCGACATTCGCAATCGCTTCTTCCGACGGACGCTCAATCTCGACCTGGCGAGCTTTTCCGACCAGGGCTCGGCCGAATTGATGGCCCGGTTCACCAGCGACATGGAGTCGTTCGGCCAGGGACTGAACACCCTGATGAGCAAGCTGATCCGCGAGCCAATGCGGATCACAACCTGCCTCGGAGCGGCCCTGCTCTGGAACTGGCGGCTGACGCTGCTCACCCTGATCCTGGTCCCGATCTCCGCGGCGACGACCTATCGCGTCGGCAAGATCATGAAGCGCGCCGTCCGCAGGTCGCTTGAGAGCATGTCGACCATCTACAAGATCCTTCAGGAAACCTTCCAGGGCATCAAGGTCGTCAAGGCCTTCGCGATGGAGCGCGTCGAGCGCCGACGGTTCCTCGGCGAGACGAAGAACCTTTATCGGAAGAGCGTCCGCGTCGCGATGATCGACGCGATGTCCGACCCCGTCCTCGAAATGCTGACCCTCACCACGGTCGCGATCGCCCTGCTGGCCGGGTCGTATCTGGTCCTGCACCACACCATGTTCCTGGACCTGGGCATCTTCCGCTTGCAACTCGCCGGGCAGATCATGGAGATCCAGGACCTCCTGACGCTCTACGCCTATCTCGCGGGAGTCTCCGACCCGATCCGGAAGCTGGCGAATGTTCACGGCAAGATCCAGCGCGCCGCCGCGGCCTCCGACCGGATCTGCGCCCTGATGGACCGCTCGCCGCGCGTGGTCGACCAGAAGGATGCACCCGCTCTCGGCCGCCACCGGAATTCCATCGAGTTCGACCGCGTGGTCTTCGGCTATGCCCAGGGCTCGCCCGTCCTTCACGGCCTCAGCCTGACCGTCCGTCACGGCGAGACCATCGCTCTGGTCGGCCCCAACGGATGCGGGAAGACCACACTCACCAGCCTCCTCCCCCGGTTCTGGGACGTCCACTCGGGCTCGATCCGGATCGACGGCCGAGATATCCGCGAGGTTCCCATCCGCTCCCTCCGCCGCCAGATCGGGATCGTCCTTCAGGAGACCATCCTCTTCCAGGATACAATCGCCAACAACATCGCCTACGGCGACCCCAAGGCCCCACGCTCCGAGATCATCAAGGCCGCCGAGCGCGCCTATGCTCACGAGTTCATTATGAGCCTGTCAAAGGGGTACGACACCCTGATCGGCGAGCGCGGCCTCGGCCTTTCCGGCGGCCAGCGCCAGCGGATCGCCCTGGCCCGCGCCATGCTCCGCGACCCGGCCATCCTGATCCTCGACGAGGCGACGAGCGCGGTCGACATCCAGGACGAGGTCCTTATCCGCAAGGCGATCGGCGAGTTCGCCCGCAACCGGACCACATTCCTGATCTCCCACAATCTCGCGACGATCCAGTTTGCCGACCGGATTGTCCTGATGAAGGGTGGACGGATCGAGGCCGTCGGCACCGACCAGGAGCTAAAGCATACCTCCGCTCTCTACCGCCGACTCCACGAGATCCACTATCACCACGAGCCCGAATCGCCCACCGGCCGCCCTCATTTCGACCGGGCCGATACCCTCGCCCTCGACGGCCGCCTCGCCTGAATGGCGGCGGTCCATCCCTCACGTACCGATATCTCACACGCGCCCGTGTCCGGTCCTTGCTTCCCACTCCGAAGCGCGTTAGGCTCCGTCTACTGTCCCAGATCCCAATCATCCGGGCGAATCTGAGGGTCTCAATGATGAGTTTCACGAGTGCTGGGCGCCCCTGGCGCCTCGCCGGTATGGCCGCGTCGACGCTCCTGACCGCGCTCTTCCTGTTCGGCTGTGGCGACTCCGGCCCCGCCCAGGTCGAGGACACCACTGGCCACGGTCAGGAGACCAGCAAAAACATGGAAAACTTCATGAAGTCCAAGCCGTACCAGAATGTCGCTAAGGAGAAGGTACAGGTGAAGTGATCACCAGCCGGCGGGCCGTCCGCTCGGCGGCCCGGTCGTCGTGTCACCATCGGCGTTCGTTCTGCGCCCTGTCCGCGCCCAGGTTCCCTTTCGAGCTACGTGCATCATTCTATCGAATCCCATTTCGCCCCGCGATTCGCAACCGCGAACCTGTTCGGAGAATCCCATGCATCGTCGTCGAGGCTTCACTCTGATTGAGCTGCTGGTGGTCATCGCCATCATCGCAGTCCTGATCGCTCTCCTCCTCCCCGCAGTCCAGGCGGCACGCGAGGCCGCCCGCCGGAGCCAGTGCACCAACAACCTCAAGCAGCTTGGCCTGGCCCTGCACAATTATCACACGGGGAACAATACCTTCCCCATGGGCGGCTCGAAGGGCCCCTTCAACATGGCCGGAAACACCACCGCCGGCGGTACCCCAAACACCCCGTATTACTCCCCTTCGTGGGACGGCTGGAGTTCCATCGCCCTGATGTCGTCGTTCCTCGAACAGGGTACCTTGTACAACGCGTCGAACTTCTCGTACTCCCCCGGATGGTCTGGCCAGTACGGCCAGATCTGCAACTACACGGTCTTCGTCTCGAAGATGGCCGTCCTGCTCTGCCCGTCCGACGGAAACTCCGGTCAGGGGAGCACCCAGGGCGGATACGGCAACATCAACAACTACTTCGCCAGCATCGGAACCACCACGTCCAACTGCTGCCAGAACAACGACTACAACACCACCGGGATGTTCGCTTACGAAAACAATTTCAGCATCGCGGCCATCACCGACGGTACTTCCAACACAATCGCCTTTTCTGAATCGCTCACCGGTCAGACCGGGTCGTACACCCCTGGCTTCCGCGGCAACGCGACGGGCAACATCGGCTCAAACTCGGCGGCCAACCTTCAGGACGTCCGTTCACTCGGAAACAACGCGGTCACGGCTCTGACCTCCGACTGGCAACTCTGCACTGCGAAGTGGCGGAGCCCGGGCGGCGTCAACGGCGGGCCCGGCTGGCGATGGGCCGTCGGGGCGATGGGCTACACCTTGTTCAACACGGTCGCCCCGCCCAACTACAACGGCTGGGGCGGATGCCGGATGGACTGCTGCGTCCAGGCCGAGCACGACCATTACGTCCAGGCCATGAGCAACCACCCCGGCGGCGTGAACGCCCTCTTTGCCGACGGCTCGGTCCACTTCATCAAGAACTCGATCAACATGCTCAACTGGTGGGCGCTCGGCACCCGACAGGGCGGCGAGACCATCAGCTCCGATAGCTACTGATTCGCGTTCCCAGTCCAGCTCATCCTGTCCGGCCGTCGATGCCGTCCTGTCAGGTGGATGATCCACCCACATGACAGGGCCGCATCGACGGCCACCTGCCCTCGTCCGAACCGGGTCTCAATACCCGATCACCACCGGCTTACGCACCCACTCGCCCCGATCCAACTGCTCGATCATGAACGCGGCGAGGTCCTCGCGGTTCATCCGCGGAACAAGGCCCCGGCCATCGGCCGAGGCCCGCACACCACCCCGGCCCGGCGCGTTAAGCAGCCGGCCGGGCTGGACGTTGATCCAGTCGAGCCCGCTGCCCCTTACGATCGCTTCACCCCGCCGTTTGTCCTCCCAGACATGCCGGAGGAAAACCGGCCGGATCACGTAACGAAAAATCCAGGGCGGCGGGATCGCCCCGTCGTTGTCCAACCCCCACGCCGAGAGATTCACCAGCCGACGCACACCCTGCGACCGCATCGCCGCGACCAGGTTCCGATAAAGCGCCTCCTGGAGATCGTCCCTCCTCAGCGACCTCGGCGCAAAGGCGACGACCACGGCATCCTGCCCCGCCACGGCCCGCTCGATCGAGGCAGAGTCCCTCGCCTCGCCCTCAACCATCTGCAACCGGCCTCCCGCAACCGCCTCCTCTGCCGAGAGTGCGCCCGGCCGACGAACCCAGGCCGTCACCTCATCACCACGCGCCAGCAGTTGCCGGACCAGGTGACGTCCCGTCCCACCCGTCGCCCCGATCACCAGTACCTTCATCGCCGATCCCTCAAGCCGGACCTCGCGACGCGCCGAGTCTCCCCTCGATCCTCCGTCCGGGCCTCACAGGCGAATTGTAGGCGAGCGGCATCCACCCCACCTCCTTCACAAACCTCGAAATCTCGCCCTCGATTTGCATTGGTGCAAATCCGTGGTAACCTTCAGCCTGGCAGATCCTACCCAATGGTTCCTTGACAATTCGGAGTCCGGGTTTCCAGGAATCCCCGAGAATCCAGGTCCGCCCTCTCCCATCACCGAACAGGAAAAACGCGCGAACAAACCCACCACTGCCATTCTGGCAGTCGGCACCATTTCGCTTGCGGGATGAAAGACGACGAACGAAGCCAACTTTGGCAGTCCACGGTGCACCGGGCTTTCCGCGATCTCGGCTCGGCCGTCGTTCGCGGAGGAAAACCGCGCGAACGAACCCAAATCCCGGTCAGGTTGGGCTGATCTTGCGGGTCGGGTTCAGGGGAGGGATCGCAACGATCGGCCGAAATTCC
>DAHZZC010000576.1 GCA_027435495.1 Planctomycetales bacterium | reverse complement strand
GTCGGCATCTGGTCGATGAACGTGCCCGAATGGGTTGTCGCGCAGTTCGCTGTCGGCCGGATCGGCGCCGTGCTGGTGAATGTGAACCCGGCGTATCGAATCCAGGAGCTTGGCGATGCTCTCGCGATGGCCGACGTCGCCACGCTGATCGTCGGTGCGCCGTTCAAGGGCTCCGACTTCGTCGCGATGGTCGAATCGATCCGTTCAGAGGGGCGATTCCCGAAGCTCCGAAAGCTGGTGGCCATTGGCGAACGGCCTGGCCCCGACTGGTCGATCTGGTCGGACCTGGTGATGGGTGACGAGAGCTCAAAGGCCGAGGTCGATGCCCGGTCGCGATCGGCCAGGCCCAGCGACGTCTACAACATTCAGTTCACCTCGGGGACGACCGGCCTGCCCAAGGGCGCCATGCTCACACACCGAAATGTGCTGAGGAACGCCTTTGCCACGGGCGAACGGCTCCGATACTCCGAGGTCGACCGGGTCTGCGTGCCGGTCCCGTTTTACCACTGCTTCGGCTGCGTGCTCGGAACTCTGGTGTGTGCCGTTTTCGGGTCAACGCTCGTGGTCCCAGCGCCCGCTTTCGACGCGGGGGCGACCCTCTCGGCGATCGCCGAGGAACGATGCACCGCTGTCTATGGTGTCCCAACGATGTTTGTAGCGCAGCTTGGGCATCCGGATTTCGACCGCTTCGACCTCTCGAGCCTGCGGACCGGAATCATGTCAGGCGCACCCTGCCCGCTCCCTCTGATGGAGCAGGTCGTCCGGCGGATGGGCATCCGCGAGGTTTGCATCGGCTACGGCCAGACAGAAGCATCACCGATCATCACTTTGACCTCGGTGGACGATCCCATTGAGGTTCGGGTGGGTACGGTCGGCCGCCCCATCGAGGGCCTGGAGGTCAAGCTGGTCGACCCGGCGACCGGGTGCGAGCCGGAGTCGGGGGGAGCGGGCGAACTCTGCGTCCGAGGACACTGCGTCATGGCCGGGTACTACAACAATCCGGAGGCGACGGCCCGTACCATCGATCCTGACGGATGGCTGCACACCGGCGACCTCGCCAGACGACGTGAGGATGGCAATTATCGGATCGTCGGTCGGTGCAAGGAACTGATCATCCGGGGCGGCGAAAATATCTATCCGCCGGAGGTCGAGGAATTCCTCCACCATCACCCCGCCGTGGCCGAGGTCGCGGTGGCAGGTCTCCCTGACGCGAAGTACGGCGAGGTCGTCGGGGCCTGGGTCGTGCTGAAGCCAGACGCCAGCCTCACCCCGGACGATCTAAAGGAATACGCAAGAGCCCGGATCGCCCATTACAAGATTCCACAATATGTGATGATCGTTACGGCGCTGCCGCGGACGGTCACCGGGAAAATTCGGAAGCAGGTTTTAAAGGAGGACGCGATCGGGACTCTCGGACTGGGCGAGGCAGCCCAGATCGAGATGGCTTGATCCGTTATTGACCCGGCTTCGCGGCGGAGGCCAGCCCGCCGCGCGAGTCGCTCGTTCGCTTCTTCTCGGCGGAGAGGGCCTCGACCTCAGCCCGGAGCGCCTGGGCCTTCGCGATCGCGGCGTCGACCGGCGCCCGACGATCGGCGATGGCCTTCTCGGCAGCAGCGAGGGCCGCCTTCGCCGGGCCGACGGCCTTTCGGGCCTCGGCAACCTGCTTCTGGAGTGCGGGCAAGGCACCGCTGGCCTCGGCAAGGGCCTTCGCAGCAGCGGCTGTCTCGATCTCGGCACGTGCGACCGCCTCGCGTGCCGCCGGCACTGCGCCGGCCGCCGCGGCGGCGATCCGCCCCGCATGAGCGGCCCCCTCGGGCGCGGCCGATCGGGCGGCGGCGATGCGCGCCAGTTCGCGACGCAACCCGGCCACTCGGGCGCCGGTGGCGACAACCTGCTGGATCAACTCCATCGAGCGCTGCGCCTGCTTTGCCAGCGCCTCCGAGGCCTGCGCGGCCGCTTCGGGAGTCGTCGCGGCTTTCACGGCCGAGGCGGCGGCGAGCAGTCCGGGGTCGAGCGCCGTCTTCTCGGCGATGGCCCTCTCGGCCGAGGCGCGGGCTGCTTCGAGAGACTCGGCCGCGGCCTTTTCCTGGCGAGTCGATTCGGCCACCGAGGCCTGGGCGGCCGCTCGCTCCTGAGCCATCCGCGCCGCAAGCTCCTCAGCGGCGCGGAGGGTGGCTCGGGCGTCGTCGGCCGCGGCGGCCTTCGACTTTGCGAGTCCGTCGAGGCGACGGACCACGGCCTCCTGCTGGGCGACCGCCTGTTCGGCGTCTCGGACCCGCGCCTCGGCCTGAATCATCCGCGTCCGGCCTTCGCCCGCCGCGGCCTCGAGCGGGGCCAGGGTCTTCGCGAGCGAGTCGGCCTCAGCCTTCGCCGCGGCGAGATGCCGGGTCGCCTGATCCAGCCGTGCCACGATCGGTGCGGGGTTGACGGCGAGATTCGCCAGTCGCTGGCCGCTCTTCGCGTCCCAGACCCGGATCTCGCCCGAGAAGTCGGCCCCGACGACCTTCGTCCCGTCAAATGTGATCACGGCCTGGAGAGCCAGATCGCCGAAGCCCTCAAAGTCCCGCTGCTTGTTGCCGTTGCCGTCCCAGAGCCGGACGACCCGATCCCGGCCCGCCGAGACAATCCGGCCGTCAGGAGCGAATCGGACCGCAAGCGCCCCGCCGCCGTGCGCTCCGATGTTCTTGATCGCGGAGCCGTTTTCCATCTCCCAGAGCTTGATCGTCGAGTCATCGCTCGAGGAGGCCAGGACGTTTGAATCGGGGCGCCAGCTCAGGTCGGTGATGAAGGCGGAGTGGCCTCGAAGATCGTGGAACTCGCGGCCGGTGAGGGCCTCCCAGACGAGCAGGCCGTTGTTCCGGTCGCCGGTCGCGAGCAGAGCGCCATCCGGGCTGAACGCAACCGCCGTGATCCACTCGGTATGCTTCCGTAGCTCGTAGGCGAGTGAACCGTCAGCCGTGTTATAAGCACGGACGACCTTGCTCGGGCCGCCGAGCGCCACGATTGAGTGATCGGGGCTGATGTCCGCGGCCAGAACGATGTCGTACTCCTTGCCGACCTCGAAGACACGCGTCCCCTTCTTGACGTCCCAGGCGACCGCCAGGCCGGACTGACCGCCACGGCCGCCGCCCGCCAGCAGCAGGTCGCCGTTTCGGCTGAACTTCAGCGTGTAAATCAGTCCCTCGGGGAACGGCAAAACGCCCACCAGGTGGTTGTCCGTCGTCCGGTACAGCAGGACTTCCTTGTGCCCGGCGATCGCAACCAGGGGTGCCCAGGGACTGGCCGCCATCGCCACGACCGCGCCCGGTTTCGCGCCCGGGGTGAACGGCTCGGTCGAGAGGTTCTCCGGCATCGCCGGTAAACCGGCCGGCTTTCCCATCGCGGAGGGGTCCAGCTTGAACTCAAATTTTGGCTTCGAGCTCGCTGTCGCGATGCTCACCGAATTCTCCAGAGCCCCCCCTTCAATCCACTTGCGGATGACGTCGATCTCGGCCTCGGCGATCTTCGGCGCGTTCGGCGGCATCTTCGGCTCTTCCTGATGCGTCACGACCAGCAGGATCGTACTGCTATCGGGATCGCCTGGCTCGATCACCTTGCCGGACCCACCTCCCTGCATCGCCGCGCCGAAGCTGTCGAGGTTCAGGCCCCCCTTCTGCTTGTCGGCGTTGTGGCACGACCCGCACCGGGTGCGGAGGACCGGCGCAACGTGATCCTGGAACGTTACCTTCGCCTTCGAAGGGCCAGCGGCCCCTGCGCTGGGGATCGGGCCCACGGCGGCCAGGACGAAGCCAGTCGACAGGGCGGCGAGTATCGGTCGCATGGTCGTTGGTCTCGCTCCCCGCCGGCCAGGGCGCCGGCGGGATCTCGAAGATGTCTGGAAGAATTCAAGCGGGAAGTTTCAAGATCCCAGAGGAAAAGGCGCTTGCGCAATCAGTGATTGAACAGAAACTCACGACTGTTCAGGAGGGCCCAGAAGAGATCCTCCATCGCCTGGTTGCGGTCCTTGTACTGGGCAAGGCTCGCCGTGATCGTGCCGAGTTCCTCCGGAGTGGGGCGTCGCGAGAAGCATCGGATATACAGGTCAGTGATCCGGTCTTCGGGAGTCTTCTTGTCGGCGAGAAGCCTGGGGATCAGACCGCCCTGGCGGATCTTCGGGTTGACGGTGTCGCCGTTGAGCAGGTGGAGGGCCTGCGAGAGGGTTGGCTCCATCTTCACCTCGCAGGAGCAGGGGGTCTCGCGAGTCGCGCGGCCGAACGTCCGGAGGAAGTAAGTCGTGCGCGTTCCGTCCGCAATCTGCACGGCGCGGGCGCCCACGGGGAGGCCGTCGAACTTGTCCTTGGTCTCGGTGACGGCACTGATCGTGTCGAGCAGGCTCTCGGCCTTGAGCCGGCGGACGAGGGCATGGGCGAAGTTCCGATCGTCGGAGGCATTGCTCTCATTTCGATGGGTCGTTCGCTGGTAAGTCCGCGAGTTGCAAATGTCCCGGACGAGCGCCTTGAGGTCATACTTCGTCGCGGTGAAATGCTGGCCGAGGGCCTCGAGCAGTTCAGGGTTCGAAGCCGGGTTACTCACGCGGAAGTCGTCCACCGGTTCCACGATCCCAACCCCCGTGAAATGCGCCCAGACCCGGTTGGCGAACGAGGTCGCGAACCAGGGGTTGCGCGGCGAGGCCAGCCACTTCGCGAGGATCACACGACGGTCCTTACCATTCACATCAGGCAACTCGGCGCCCAGAAACTTTGGCCGCATCGCGCGACCGCCGACCGGGTGATTCACTTCGCCGCCGCCCGAGTTGAAAATGATCGTCTCGCGATAGTCCTCGGCCTGCTTCCGGCCGATCTGCGAGAAGAAGGCGGCGAAACTGTAATAGTCGTCCTGGGTCCAGCGGTCGAACGGGTGGTTGTGGCACTGGGCGCACTGAATCCGAATCCCCATGAAAACCTGCGCGACGTTCTCGGTCAGCGGAAGGGTCTCGTTGGTGATCTGGTAGAAGTTGGTCGCCGCGTTCTTGAAGGTTCCACCGCTGGCGCCGAGGAGTTCCTGGACCATCTCGTCCATCGGCATGTTCCTGGAGAGCTTGTCGACCAGCCAGTTGTAATACAGGAACATCGCTTTCTGGCTGACGTTCCGGGTCGGGTCAGTCCGGACCTGGAGCAGCTCGGCCCATTTCGAGACCCAGATTTCGGAGAACTCCTTCCGCTCCAGCAGCTCGTCGATCCAGCGGGCCCGCTTGTTCGGGTCAGTGGAGGCCATGAAGCGGTTGTATTCCTCGACCGTCGGGGGCAGGCCAACGATGTCGATCGAGGCTCGGCGGAGGAAAGTCTCATCGTCGCAGAGGCCCGACGGCGCGATCCGAAGCTTCTGGAGCTTCGCGGCCACGAGCCTGTCGATGTAGTTCCCCTCGGGTTCGTCGGGGTAGGTGAATTCGAGACCCTTCGGCAAAACGATGAACTGCGAGCCGACGGTGTGCGTCTCGAACCGGGCCATCACAAAGGCCTCACCGCGCTGGCCGGCGGTCACAAGGCCCTCGGGTGTCACGGGGGCTGAGACGTCATTATTTGTGAGGAAGACGGCGAGGCCGGTGACGTCGCGATCGGTCCCATCCGAGTATCGCGCCCGGACGGTCAATTGCTGGGTCGCGCCCTTCCCGTCGAGGACCGCCGCGCGGGGATAGAGGTCAACGCCGACGACCTTTGGCAGTTTCGAGACGTCGTCGTTCGGGGCGCCGGCCTCGATCCAGCCGTGGATCGTTCGATAGAGCTCGCTCTCACGATCGAACCGCTTCCCGCCCGTGTGGGGGACGGCACCAATCGACTTCTCCAGAAGCGTGCTATCCGAAGGGACGGCGAGGTTGACCCGACGCCCGATCATCTCGCGGGTCAGGCGGAAATGGTCACCCTCGGGATCGAAGCCGAAGAGTGAGATCCGGAATCCGTCCTTGCCGCGTGCGGCTCCGTGGCAACTGCCGGTGTTGCACCCGGCCCGCATGAAGACGGGCATCACGTCGAGCCGGAAGCTGAGTGGCGGCGAAACAGCCGCCTGCGCGACGGTCAGCGGGACCGCGACCTTTTGACCGGCGAACGCCACCGTGATCGTCGACGAACCGTCGGCCAAGGGATGGAACGTCGGGCCTTCGCGGCGGACGAGCTTCGGGTTCGACACTTCGATCGCGGCCTGTGCCGTCACGTCTCGGGTGATCCCGTCGGCATAGGTGGCCTGCACGACGATCGACTGGAGGTCGCGAGAGGTCGACAGCTTGACCTCCGGCGGGTAGACAGCCAGCCCGGTCATTGCCGCAGGCGGCTTCGGAACGACCGGCGCAAAGACATCGCCGGGCAATTCCGGACCGCGATCGGCGCCCAGGCCGACGAGGGCCAGGGGAATCATCAGAAGGCCCCGGAATCGGGCCATCGTGGCGTCTCGTTCGTTTCGGCTCATCGGTTCCTCGCGAGTCGGATTCCGGGATCGGCCCGACAGATCATCAGGGATCTCACTTGGCCCGGGCCTGCTTCGCCTCAAGCCGGAGCTTCTCCAGTCTCGAAAGCGGCCTGGCCGGGGCGGCGGCCGGCTTGGGGGCCTGTGCCACCTTCACCGGGGCGGGGGTGGGAGCAGGGGCGTTCGGCTTCGGCGGCAGCGGGACATCGATCCGAAGCGTGCTACTGCCGAGGTTATGCAAGATTGGCTCGCCGTTCTGCGTCACCACAAGCTGACAGAAGAGGCTCGTGTGATTGCCGGCCGGCGACGTCTTGTCGGTCTTGATGTGAAAGACCAGGTCAGTTGTATCCTTGGTGATTTTCTTCGGCTCGCTCGTCACCTTGTTCGGCAGTCCGACGAGGTTGACCGTGGCCTCGCCAGGGAAATCGAGGATCTTCGTCACCTTGATCGCCAGGTCGGTCTCCTTCCCCTGCTCGACGCTTGCCGACTGAAACGCGAAGCCCACATACGGCTGCGAGATCGTCAGTTTGGCAAGCTGCGACGAGACCATGATCGGTCCCGACGCGACGCCCGAGGCGCCGTTGACAACGATCTGCCAGGTCCGCAATTCCGCGCCGCCGTCGGCGTTCATCGGAATAACGGCCTCGTCCTTCCCCTCGGGAATGGAGATGCCGCCCGACGAACCGACCCCGGGCGGATTCCAGGGCAGATAGACCGAGATCGGCGCCTTGAAGCCCGCCTTCCGGATCGCCCGGACCTTCAGCCCCATCGAGCCTCCCCGGACCAGCGGAACCTTCGGCTCGACGATCTCGATCGAGTACGGACATTCCTCGGTGACGGCGACCGCAAGCCGATTCACGGTCCGCGACCAGACGTTGACCTGATTCTGGCCGAGAACCAGGACCGATGTCTGGCCGAAGGTCGAGGGAACTTCTTGCTTCGGATCGGCCGGCTTGCCGGTGACCGTCGCCAGAGAGCCGCCGAGGGCCCCGTCGGCTTTCGCCGAGAAGAGGACCGGGACGACCGGCTGACTCGCCGCCATCACGGGCGCCTCAACGGTCACCCCCGCCGGAACGTTACCAACGCCGACGTTCAACTCGCCGCCGAAGTCGGCTCGCGACCCATAAATCAGGATCGCCTGTCGATTCCCCTTCGGCACGGCGACCGACATCACACCGGTCCCAAGAGGGATCTGCTCGGCCGCCGTCGACATCGCGAGTGCCGGCTTCACCGGCGTCACCTCGATCCGGTAGGCATAATCAGGGCCGCCCTTGTGAAGCTGGTCGATCAACCAGATGACGTACTCGGCAGTCTCGGGCGCCTGGAACCGGAACGACGAGTCGGGACCGACCGAATCGTCCGCGCCGAGCATCGCGCCGCCGCCTTTCTTGCCGAGCCACATCACCGGATCAAGCGGCGATCGAATCCGGCGGGCGTAGCACTGGACGTCGAACACCTGACCCTTCTCGGCCTTGAAGACGAAGTGATCGATGTCGTCCGGCTTTCCGATCACTCCGTTGACGGCCATCGGAGCGGAAAATGGCGTTGCGTGGGCGTGGTCGTCGTTCGGCTCGGTCTCGACCACGTTGCCGAGTGGAGTGACCCGAAACGCGTTCGGATACGGCGAGATCCCGCGATCATCGCGACGGACCAGGCCGTAATCTGGCGGGGCCGATGCCGGGAGTGTGACCTTCTCCACGGTCTCGCCAGCCGGGTCGCCGATCCATCGGATGGAGAGCGACTCGCCGGGCTTGCCGCCGGCGGGCATCACGGCAGTGGCTCGGGGGAAGTTACCGACATGGAGCCGATACAGACACGCCCCATTTCCGGAGTAAGAACTCTCACGCACCTGGACGATGTACTTGCCATCTTCCGGCGCGATGATCGAGGTGAACCCGTCGCGCAGGACCAGCGCCGCGTCGTCGCTGACACCAAGCTCGAACCGCTTCGCATTCAGGATCGCCACATACGGATCGAACTCGAAGATCCCGAACCGGTGTCCCTCCACCTCGGCCGAGATCCGGTCGCCCTTCTTCGCCTCAACGACGAAGTAATCGACATCCTCGTTCTCGGCGATGCCGTTGACGACCACGTTGATGGCAATCGCCTGGGGTTTCGCGAAGTCGTTGTTGGGCTCGACCTCGGTCACCTCCTTCAGCGCTCCCACGGAGAAGGTCCGCAGCTCGCTGATCCCCGAGGCCGTCCGAACGCGCAGGTCGTACAGGCCGAGGGCGCAATCGGGAGCGATCTTCAGCCGAGCCTTGATCACATCGTTGTTGACCTTCTGGATCGAGAGCGCCGTGATGCCAGGCTGATAAAAGAGAATCTCCTGCGCGTCGCCGAGGCGGGCGCCCGAAAGCGTGACGTCGATCTCGGTCCCGCGCTGGCCGCCGACCGGCCGGACGGCGGTCAGGCTGGGTGAAGCGGCCGGCGCGGCGGTCGAAAGTAGGAGGGTGAGGGCGATCCCGAGCAGGGCAGGGCGAATCATGGTGGGGTCTCAGTCCTCGGGGCTCAGGCTCAGACGAGCAGTTCCTTGACGATCTTGCCGCCGTCGACGATCTCGATCGGGCGGTTGCCA
>DAHZZC010000575.1 GCA_027435495.1 Planctomycetales bacterium | reverse complement strand
CAGGCGGACCGTCTTCTCATACGACTCCTGGGTCTCGCCGCAGAAGCCGACGATGAAGTCGCTGTAGACGGCGACGCCCGGGATTGTCTCTCGGGTCCGTGCGAGCATCTCCTCGTAGGCGGCGACCGAGTACATCCGCTTCATCCGTTTCAGGACCTCGTCGCAGCCGCTCTGGGCTGGGACATGCAGGTATCGCGAAACGCGAGGGAGATCGCGGACGGCCTGCAAGAGGTCGTCGGTCATGTCATTGGGGAAGTTGGTGATGAACTTGATCCGCTCGATCCCCTCGATCTCGTGCATCTTCGCGAGGATGTCGGAGAGGCGCCAGATCCGGCCGTCGGGGGCTCGGTAACGGTAGCTGTTGACCGTCTGGCCGAGGAGGGTGATCTCCTTGACGCCCTGATCGGCGAGGAGTCGGGCCTCGTCGAGGATCGCGGCGGGGGAACGGCTCTGCTCGGGGCCGCGAACCGAGGGGACGATGCAATAGGTGCAGAACTTGTCGCAGCCCATCATCACGCGGATGAACGCCTGGAAGGGCGTCGGCCGCATCGCGGGCTCTCGGTTGGCGTCGTAGGTCTCGAAGCTGGCCGTGATTGTCTCCAGCGAGCCGTCGGTCCGTGCCCGGCTGACGGCCAGGCGGGTCGGGTCGTCGCCCTTCGCCCTCGCGAGCAGCTCCGGGACTCGCCCGAGCTGTCCTGGCCCCACCACGATGTCGACGTGAGGGGCCCGGCGGAGGATCTGGTCCTGGTCCTTCTGCGCCATGCAGCCGAGGACGCCGATGGCGACCTCCGGCTTCTTCTCCTTCAGCCGCTTGATCCGGCCGAGGGCGCTATACACCTTGTCCTCGGCGTGCTGGCGGACCGAGCAGGTGTTGTAGAGGATGGCATCGGCCTGCTGGATGTCGTCGGTTAGCTCGTAGCCGTCCTGGCGCAGGCGGGCGACAACCAGCTCGCTGTCCAGCAGGTTCATCTGGCAGCCGACGGTCTCGATGTAGAGCTTCTTCTTCTGGTGGGGCGGGTCGCCCTGTTCGGCCATCGTCGCGATTCCCCGGCGCTCAGGATTCCGGGAGGCCCCGACGCGCCGCAACGCCCCGGCGTGGCGGCCGACAATCCAATCCTCCCATGCCATTTAGATCCTAACAGAGCCTTCGCCGCATGAAAACCGATCCTGACGGACGTGCCGGATTCGGAGACCGCGGCGATCGCCTTCGTCTCGCAACCCGACCGAGATTGGTTCCAGGGATGGCGACAGGGGGGATTTCGAGCTCGTTTATGGGAATGCCCCCGTTCGCGGCGGGGCCATCGATCATTGCGAGAAATGCGGCGATTCCCCCCTTGCGTTCTTCCTGGCGCCTTTCCCGCGAGTGGGGAAGCCCGCAGGAGGCCTTCCGGCCCTCCGCCAATCGTTGGGAATCTCTGGACGCAGGTGGCGGAATCGACGATAAGACCATGAGACGGATCGCCGCGCCCGACGTTGGGAGGCGGCCAGTCGCTGGCACGAGGATGCACACGGATGTCCAGTCTCGCGGAACGAGTCCGGGCGCGGGTCCGTCCCGGACGGCGGTCCTCAACCGCCGAGGCCCTGTCCAGGCCAGGTCAGGTGGATGACCATCTCTCTCGATGGGCCGCCGCCGCGATCCTGGCGGTCATGTCGCTCCAGACCCTCTTCCTGCTCGTCGGCTGCGACTGGGACCTCTGCGGCGACGAGGCCGAGTACTGGGCCTGGTCGCAACGCCTCGACTGGGCCTACTTCGCACGCGGACCGGTGATCGCGGTGGTGGTCCGACTCGGGATCGAGCTGTTCGGCTCGTTCAGTGAGGCGATGACCGGCTCGTTGATGTTCGCCGCTCGCTTCATGGCGGTCCTGATCGGGGGTCTTACCGCCTGGGGTATCTTCCGGCTCGCCGAGGAAACCACCGGCTCGCGACGGTCGGCGCTATTCGCGGTCCTGATCCTGCCCGCGATCCCGCTCTTCGCGGTGGGCGGGGTGATTATCACCGCGGACTCGCCGCTCATCGGCTCGTGGGTCTGGTCGGCGGTCTGGGCCTTCCGGGCGATCCGACGCGACGACGGGAGAGCCTGGGCGATCTCCGGCGTGATCGGCTCGCTCGGAGTGCTGGCGAAGTACTCGGTCCTGGCGATGCCGGCCTCGGTCGGGTTGTTCCTGCTCGTCATCCCCGAGCGTCGGCGCGAGCTCTTGCGGACGGGATTCTGGACGATGTCCCTCCTTTGTGTCGGTCTTGGGCTGGGTCCGATCGTCGCCTGGAACGCCCATCACGGCTGGGTCGGCGCCAATCAACTTGCCGATCGCGTCGGGCTGGCGAACCGGGCGGTCTGGGGCGGGCTCGGGCCCGTCCTCGGCTTCCTCGGCGGCGAGTTCGCCGTGCTCGGCGGCTTCTGGTGGGTGGCTGGCGTCGCGGCGATCGTCAGCAGCCTCCGCGACGTCCGACATCGGACGACCGACAACGCGACTCGCGAGGGGACCGTCTTCCTGCTCACGCTCTGGGGCGTGACCTGGTGCGCCTGCCTCTCGGCCAGCTTCCTCGGCGAGAGCGAGGCCAACTGGATGGCGACCGGTTACACCGCGCTGGTGGTCCTGATCGGGCGGCGGGCCGACGTCGCCTTCGCGGAGGGCGGAGGCCGGAAGCGGGCCTATCTGGTCTCGTGGGGAATGGCCGTCTCCCTGATCGCGATGATCCACCACACCGAGTGGTTCTATCCGGCGATCGCCCGATTTGTTCCCGGGCCGTCGAAGCGATTCGCGGCGCCGTTGCGGGTGTACGACGCCACGGCCCGACTGCGAGGCTACGAGGAGCTGGCGGTCGAGGTGGAGAAGCGGCTCGAATCGCTTCGGGCGGCCGGTGAAGACCCGTTCGTGGTGACGGCGTACTACCAACTCGCCTCGACGCTCTCCTTTTACATGAAGGGGCATCCCGAGACGTATTGCCTGGCCTGGAACTTCGGGATGTCGAGGGAGCCGGTCAACCAGCACGACCTCTGGCACCCCAACCCCCGACACGATCCCGGCCCCTTCCTGGGCCGGACCGTGCTGGTAGTTGAGGACGCCAACCAGCCGCCGAACTATGCGATGATCCTTCGAGACAAGAAGGTCGTCCGAAGCATCGAGCCGATCGAACGGTTCGAGATCAAGGAGCGTGGCGTGACGGTGGCGGCCTGGGACATCGCGATCGGTCGCGACTTCCGCGGGGTCGCCGGTTACGAGCAGAATCGCCCGGGGGCCAGAAGACACCCGAAGCCGCCAGCCCCTACGGATCCGCCCTCGACTCCGGTCCGTTGACAGGTGGAGGGGCGCCCGATAGCCTCGACGGAGAAAGCGGACAACCACCCAGCGATCTCCTCGGTGCGAAAGGGCGAGCCATGAATCACGATTCGGGACGTCGTCGGTTCCTCCAGACGGCCTCGGCCGCCCCGTTCCTGGCGATGCCGGCGGCCCTCGCCGTCGAGGCGGGCGTGAAGCAGCCGAGCGAGACGCTCGTCGTCGGAGTGATCGGCGTCGGCGGACGCGGGACCCAGCACACCCGGAACTTCGCCGCGATGAACGGCGTCCAGGTCGCTTATGTCTGCGACGTCGATAACCGGCGAGCCGGTCTCGCCGCCGATGCCGCCCATCGTGCCGCCGACGGCAAGCCAAAGGCCAAACCGGTGGGCGACCTCCGAACGGTTCTCGACGACAGGGCCGTCGACGCGGTCGTGATCGCGACCTGCAACCACTGGCACGCCCCCGCGGCGATCCTCGCCTGTGCGGCCGGGAAGCATGTCTATGTCGAGAAGCCGTGCAGCCACAACCCGCGCGAGGGCGAACTGCTCGTCGAGGCGGCGCGAAAGCACAACCGGGTCGTCCAGATGGGCAACCAGCGCAGAAGCTGGCCGAAGGTGATGGAAGCGATCGAGCAGATCCGCTCGGGCGCGATCGGGCGTCCCTACTTCGCCGAATGTTTCTACACGAACAACCGGGGCTCGATCGGCCACGGCCAGCCAGGACCCGTCCCCGCCTGGCTCGATTACGAACTCTGGCAGGGTCCAGCGGCGCGTCAGCCGTATCGCGACAACATCCTGCACTACAACTGGCACTGGTTCTGGAACTGGGGCAACGGCGAACTCGGTAACAACGGCGTCCACATGCTCGACGTCGCGCGCTGGGGCCTGGGCGTCGATTACCCGGTCCACGTCACCTCATCGGGCGGCCGATACCGATTCGAGGACGACCAGGAGACACCCGACACGCACGTCGTGAGCTTTGACTTCGACGGCCGAAAGACGATCACCTGGCAGGGCAAGAGCTGCAATGGAGCCCGGCCGGGAACCTCGCGAGCCGATGTGGTCTTCTACGGCGAAAACGGCGCCCTGGAGATCGACGGTGGCGGCTACACGATCAAGGATCTGAAGGGAAAGCCGACGAAAAAGGTGACCGGCCAGGGCGGCGACGCGACCCACCTGGCGAACTTCGTCGCCGCGGCGAGGGGCGAGGCGAAGCCGAACAGCGAGATCGAGGAAGGCCATCGGAGCACCCTGCTCTGCCACCTGGGAAACATCGCCCACCGAACCGGCCGGGCCCTCCGCTGCAACTCGAAGGACGGCCGCATCCTCGATGATCCCGAGGCGATGCGGTTCTGGAGCCGAGAGTACGCCCCGGGCTGGGAGCCGAAGGTCTAATCGACGTTCGCCGGCTTCCGGCTCGGCCCGTCCTGGCGCGGCAGCCCCGGTGCCGATGGGAAGCGACTCTTGATGGCCCTGGCCTGCGATAATCGCTGCACCACCGGGAAGAAATGCGGGCATACCAGGGGGACATGGCGCAAATCGACAACTGTCGAAGGTTGACTCAGATATCTTACGGTTGTCGATTTGCGCTATGTCCCCCTTTTCGCCTCCTCTGCCAGAGCAAAGTCAGGTCTACGCTGAAGTGAAGAAATCACTGTTGAAGAACACTAGGGAAGTCCTAACGTATGCTGCGGCCAAGAGTGTGCTGGTTCAGCGTGAAATGGAGAAACCGGGGTCGGGAGATAAGGTAGAGTGAACGTCGGAACAGATCAGGTCGATTTGCCGCCTTCGTGCCAATCCCGAAGGGGAAAGACAGGGCGGCATCGTGCCGCCCCCCTTCGGTCTTGGCCCCTGGGTCGGCGCTCGGGTCGTGTCGCCACGGAGCCCTATCCTCCGCCCAGGCCATCCCTCATCATAGGGCCGCCACACGAGTCGGGCAACGACCCGACGGTGATCAGCTCGCCGGCCGGCG
>DAHZZC010000574.1 GCA_027435495.1 Planctomycetales bacterium | reverse complement strand
GTCGCCGCGTCGTATCGCGTGACGATCAGTCGCGAGAGCAGGGCGTAAAGGATCGTGTAGCGAACAAGAGCCAATCGAGCCTTTCCCAGGCCGGACCGGGATTTCACCCAGGCCGCCATCATCGCCACGGTCGCGGCGTTGAACGCCAGCATCTCGACCCCGAACCCAAGTTTGAAGCCAACCTCTCCACGACCGATCAGGGCCGGGACGAGAAAGAGCGGCAGGGCCAGCGGGGGATATTCGATCCGGAAGTCCCGGTACGGGATCTCGCCGTCGAGGGTTCGGGTGGCATATCGGAGGTAGAGATCGGTGTCGTCGGGGCCCGATCGAAGCTTCGCGCCGATCGTCGCGGTCGTCAGCAGAAGTTGGACCGCCAGGGCGATGACGACCGGTCGGACCAGGTCTGAGGCCCCAATCTTCCCGCCGGACGTCCGTTCCATCCCTGATCTCCGGAGTCGTTGGGATCGATCAACAATGATCCCTGGAAGGATGGCCAAAGTCGCTCCCATCTGTCGAGACCAGCCCGCGCCTCGTAACATGATGGCCCCGGGCCGCGGGGTATCGGCGGCCAGCCTGTCCACGCCGGCCCGAGGGCCGGTCGATCCCATCTTCTCTCAAGAGCGAGGCGATCGCATGAGACCCGTCCAGATCACCGCTTTCTCGCTGTGGCTCGTTGCCGGCCTTTCCTGGGAGGCGCGGGCCGAAGAACCAGGGGCGCTCCTCGAGAGGGCGATCCAGGCGATCGGCGGCGCGGAGAAACTCAAGAAGGCGGAGACGCTCTCCTGGAACTCCAAGGGCACCGTCAACTTCAACGGGAACGACGTCTCCTTCAAGGGGAAGGCGATCGCCCGCGGCCTCGATCATATGCGCCGCGAGATCGTGTTCGTGGGAGACGACGGGGAACGGACCTTCCTGATGGTTCTGGGCGGCGACAAGGGCTGGTGGAAGTTTGGCGAGCAGCCGACAGAGATGGAAGGCGACGCTCTCGCCAACGAAAAGCGAAACGCCGCGATGGAGGTCCTCTCGACCACACTCGTCGGCCTGAAGGCGAACGGATTCAAGCTCGAATCGGCCGGTGAGGAGACCGTCGCGGGGAAGCCGGCTGTCGGCCTGAAGGTCACGATGCCGCAAGGAAAGAACTTCACCCTCTTCTTCGACCGAACGACGAACCTACCGGTCAAGTCGGTCGCCCGGGTCATGGGCTTCCAGGGCGAGGAGTTCACCCAGGAAACCTACTTCCGCGATTACAAGGACTTCGGCGGAATCAAGAAGGCAACCCGAATCGAGATGAAGCGAGACGGCGAGGACTTCATCAAGACCGAGGTGAGCGATTTCCAGGTCCTCGAAAAGGCCGATCCGAAGGCGTTCACCGAGCCCTCGTGAGCCGGCGATCGGCCAGCGCCTCTCAGCGCTCCAGGATACCAGGCCGCGGGATGACGAAGCCCTTCACGGCGACATCGACCTGCGGCCAGTCCTGGGGTGCGGTCACGACCTCGTAACCTCGGCCGTCGACGACGACGGTATCCTCGGTGCGTGCCGCCTGGACGCTCGGGCTCCAGGAGATCGCCGTGTCGGACTCGAGGATGAGTGTGCTATCGGGACGCAGAACCACTTCACGCGGCGAGTACCCGACGACGCTCCCCTGATAGTCGAGCGTCCACTCGTCAGGATGATCGAATTTCTCGTAGATCCGCCGGGCACGCCGGAAAACCTCGCAAACGGGTTCATTCGGCCTGGAGAAGAAGATGCAGGTCGCGTCGACCATCGTCGCGAGCGAGTGATGCTGGCGGAACTCGCGGTCGGGCGGCCCGAACGAGACGGTGCGCGTGACCGAGGCGCAGAGGCCGTGTCGACGTCCGGTCACAGTGATTGTCGCGCGTCGATGGATCGGCGATGCCTTGAAATTTGGCTGTCGAAACCGGGCCAGTCGGTCGTCGCTGGCGACCCGGAGGTCCACCGGAATGACCCCCTCCCGGATCAGCCGGTGTGCCAGGTGGCCGGCGACGTCGGCCTCGCGCTCACCCTGATCAAAATTCCGGCAGGTGGCCTCGACGGCAAGGGTCAGTGTGCGGCCAAGCTCGCGGAGCCGCTGCCGTTCGAGAGGGGTCAGGCGGCGTCTCAGGGCCCTCAGGGCGTCGTGCTCACGCTTCATCGGCGAACAGACCGGCCCGCCCATATCCGTGGCGACACGCTTGTTATGGCAGAGTTCGGCGACCACCTGGAAGGGCTCGTCGTACCAGGGGCGTTCCTTGAGCTGGAAGCCAAGACCAGCCAGTTCCTCCTCAAAAACGCGGACGCTCTGAACGTTGTCGGTGATCACCGCCCGACAGTTCCGATTGATATAGAGCATCACCGCGGCGGGACCGCCAAGGAGATCCTGGCCGAGGTCGCCGCCCGAAGTGAACCAGGCGAGCGAGTCGGCCATCCCCAGGACCACCGCGTCGTGCCCGGTCGTGCCGAGAAACCTGCGGATCCGATCGTGCTTCGCCTCGACGTCATCGCGTCGGGCCCGCAGCTCGGCATCGCCGTGATCGGCGGTCGGGTCCGCAAGCGCCGGCAGAGTATCGACATCCGGTCGGTCCGCCGCAGTGTGGAGGACCCGGTCAAACTCGATCGTCAGATCGAGTGCACCGGGGACCGATGCGTTCAAACCAGTGAACGGCATTCCCGTAGACACGAACCCACCTCCCAAAGCGAATCCGAACGCCTTCATCCCTGGAGGCGTGCGACCGACGCAAGGCTCGACTGGCTATGGGGTACGAGACAGGCTCCCCTTATCGTTCCATGTTGTGGCGAGGAATTCAAGGAGGCGCCGGGTCAAATCTCCGTAATGAACCGGGAAGTCCAGCGCGTGTCCGCCGTTGACCAGCACGAGTTGATGGGGAATGCCTGCGGCGGTCAGAGTGCGGGCCATCGCCTGCGACTGGCCGACCGGCACGAGCGGGTCCTGGCGACCGTGTACGAGGAACATCGGCGGATCGCCCGGCGCGAC
>DAHZZC010000573.1 GCA_027435495.1 Planctomycetales bacterium | reverse complement strand
CGCCGGCCGGCGAGCTGATCACCGTCGGGTCGTTGCCCGACTCGTGTGGCGGCCCTATGATGAGGGATGGCCTGGGCGGAGGATAGGGCTCCGTGGCGACACGACCCGAGCGCCGACCCAGGGGCCAAGACCGAAGGGGGGGGGCGGCACGATGCCGCCCTGTCTTTCCCTTTCGGGATTGGCACCAAGGCGACAAATCGACACCACCTGTTCGAGTGTGCATTCTACCTTATCTCCCGACCCCGGTTTCTCCATTTCACGCTGAACCATTACAACTCCGCGTTGAGAGTGCGCCTTTTGTTTTTCCCAGTCTCTCCAGATGGCCCTCCTCGTCGTCTCGCACAAAGTATAGGAAATCCTTTCGCGGGAGCTGGGGAATTTGTGGGAAATTGAGAAAGATTACTCGGGAAGTTGTCTCGGGGGGTTGGGCTAAGCCAATGGGTCGTGGGAATCGCGAAAATAGAGAGGATTGCGCGGGCGAGATGGTCGACAAAGATCCGAGGTGGATTGAGGAGATCCGGAGCGGCCTGCTTGGCTGGTACGATGAGGCCGGGCGGAAGCTTCCCTGGCGGGCGGATCGCGACTCTTACCGGATTCTTGTCTCGGAATTCATGCTGGTGCAGACGACGGTGGCCGCCGTCATACCGTATTTTGAGCGGTTCTTGCGGCGGTTCCCAGACGCCCGAGCCCTCGCCGAGGCCGATACGGCCGACGTCCTCAAGGCCTGGGAGGGGCTCGGCTACTATCGGCGCGCCCGACAGCTCCAGGCGGCGGCGAGGCAGATCGTCGAGGGACACGGCGGGACGATCCCCGACGACCCGGAAGCGGTCCGATCGCTGCCGGGGGTCGGGCCGTACATTGCGGGCGCGGTGTTATCCTTCGCCTTCGACCGTCCCGAGCCGATCGTCGAGGCGAACAGCCAGCGGGTGCTGGCCCGGCTGATCGCGATGGGCGACGACCCGAAGTCGACGCCGGCTCGCCGACGGATCTGGGAGGCGGCTGCTCGACTGGTCCCTCCGGTCCGCGCCGGCGACTTCAACCAGGCAATGATGGACCTCGGCGCGATGATCTGCACGCCTCGGGAGCCCTCGTGCCTGGTCTGCCCGCTCTCGAGGTTCTGTTCGGCGCGTCGGCAGGGGCTCCAGGACGCGATCCCGCGAGCCACCCCGCGCCGGGCGCCCGAGTTGGTGGGTGAGGCCTGCGCGGTGGTCCGGGATCGCGGCCGGCTGCTGGTCGTCCGGCGCGGTCCGGGCCGTCTCTGGACCGATTTCTGGGAGTTCCCGACGATCCACGTCTCCGGCCCCGACCCCGCGGGCCGGTCGCTCGGGTCGGCCGTGTACCTGACCGAGGGGGTACGTCGCCTCGCCGGGGTAGACGCCGCGATCGGCCCGGTCTCGGCCACGATCCGGTTCGGCGTGACCCGATACCGGGTGACGATGGAAGCGAGCCTCGGCGAGGCAAAGCCAGGCTCGCCCGGCCCGACCCCGGGCCACGGCCTGATCGAGGCCCGATGGATCGAGCCCGAGACGCTGACCTCGCTCACGTTCAGCTCGGCGAGCCGTCGCCTGATCGCGAAACTCGGGTTGGTGTCGGAGGCTTCGGGATGATCGGTGCATCCTTCCGGAGCGGGTCGCTTTCGCTTCTGTGTGGGGGAACGGGCGGTTATCCTGGGGTAGGAGGATCGAATCATGCCGCTCCGCGATCATGTCCATGGGCCGCTCGCCGCACAGAAGTTATGGTGGAAATCGGCCAGGTCGAGGGGTAGAAGAAAGGCGAGATTTCGGCGAAGAAAAAGGAGAACCAGGGAACCTTGGGTCGGTCTGTTGCGTATACTTGATCAGCCCACCGTCCCGCGGGTCGCGCGAGATGATCCGCCCCGATAATGCCGCGAGCCAGGAGGAGCCCTCCGTCATGCCAGCGACGATCGCGGTTGGCGACTGGATCGGGAACCGCTTCCAGGTTTTCGATATCCACCAGGGCGGGATGAGCCTGGTCTATGTCGTGAACGACCACCTGGGCGAGCCGGGGCGGCGGGTGGTGGCGTTGAAGACCTTGCGGGGCGAGCTTTTGCGAAGCCGGATTCGAGTCAGTCGGTTCGCGGCAGAGTGCCGGATCTGGGCTCAGCTTGGCGAGCATCCGAACATCGTTCGGGCTCATTCGGTGGAGATCATCGACGGCCGGCCGTACGTGTTGCTGGAGTTGATCCAGGGAGGCGACCTGTACCGCTGGATCGGCTCGCCGAGGCTCGATCTACCGCAGGCGCTTCGGTTCAGCTACCAGTTTTGTCACGGGATGGAGCACGCGCTCCGACAGGGGTTGCACTGCCACCGCGATATCAAGCCGGGGAACCTGCTCGTTACCGAACAGGGGACGTTGAAGATCACGGATTTCGGACTGGCGAGGGCCTGTGAGGAGATGGTTGCGGTTCGGCCCGAGCTGTCCGACGGCTCGATCCCGCTGGACGAGCCGACGAAGCCGCAGCGGATCATCTTCACCGACCCCCGCGACCGGCCTGAGGCGTCGAGCGGAATGGGGTCCGTCGGTGGTTCGGTCCCCGGGGCGAGGTCGTTGCACCTGGACCCCTCAAGGGTGGTGATCGAGGAGGTTGAGACCACCGACTATCAACCTGTCTCCGGCGTCGATGCTTCCCGGCTGACGCGTTCTGGCGCCCGGCTCGGCACCGGGCCCTACATGGCCCCCGAGCAGTTCCGCGATCCGAGATCGGTGGATGTCCGGGCCGACATCTACTCGTTCGCGATTGTTCTCTACGAGATGATCGCCGGCAAACTCCCGTTCAAGGCCCGCTCGATCGACGCCTGGGACGACTTCCATACGGTCGGCCGGGTCGGATCGATCGCCCGGTTCCTTCCCCACCGATACGCCAGATACGCGGGGCCGGTTGACGCGATCCTCCAGCGATGCCTCGCGAAGGACCCGGACGACCGCTTCCAGTCGATGGCCGATCTCCGCAAGGCGATCAAACAGGTCGCCACGCCGCTGCCGAAGCGGTGAATCGCGGCGGGAACGCACAGCCGCCGCCGACCGGTCAGACCGCGATCTCGTCGTCGGCGAGCCGGTCCCGGGCCTTTTGTTCCCAGACGGTGCCGAATCGGGACGAGGCGGCCTTCCGATCGTCTTCGCGTCCCTCTCGCTCGTCGCTGAGGCGGCGTCGGCATTCGCCGAGGTGATACCAGACGTACGGAAGGTAGACCGGTGTGTGGCTATCGTTCTATCGTTCTCACCCCCGAGAGTCTTACTTCGTAGGATCCCTGCGCCGTGCGCGCATCTTCTCGGCGGATCACGCGGCGGTGCGTATCGCCGCAGGAATCCCGTGATGATACAACTGCACGACCGCACCAAGCACCTGATGGCCTGTCTTGCTGACGTTTTCCCTATTTCTCTACCCCTACAGGGAGAGAAATAGAGAAAGAGCCTGGAACGACGGAGAGAGAGTGGGTCTGCCATGCGGGC
>DAHZZC010000572.1 GCA_027435495.1 Planctomycetales bacterium | reverse complement strand
AGGCCCCGAGGTTCATCTGGGCGATCCGGAGGTCCTGGCGATTGATCACGCCGTTGCGGTTGGCATCGGCGTCGAAGTTGTAATTCGAGCTTGTGGACATCACCCCCTGAAGGGTCTTGATCGTGGTGATATCGGTCTTGGTGACGGTGCCCGTTCCGGCCGCGTCGCCTGGGAGATAGAAGCCCAGGAGATACTTGCCGGTCGAGTGTTGCAGTCCCTTCACCTGGACCGTGTAGTTCTGCGGCGCCTGGCCGGTCTTGGGGACCCGAACTGTGAAGAGCGCGGCGGAGGTTGGCGTGTTGCCCAGGTGATTGGCCCTGGCGATCTGGGCATCGTAGTGGCTGTGCTCGGCGGCGATCCGCTGGCCGTTCGGCCCTGTGATCGAGACGATCAGCGGCTTGACGGCGTTGGCGACCGAGGGCAGATTCGACGTGGCCGAGTTGGGGGGCGTGACGGCCGTCACGTCGACCCCAAGGGTAATTTTTCCGTGGGCGCCGGGGGTGAAGAGAGACGGGGAGATCGTGAATGAGGTCGCCTGGGCCTTGCCCGGGGTCGTGATCGAGTCGGGCATGATCGCGAACGTGCTTCCCTGGCCGGCGCTGAGGACCATTCGATCCTCAAGCTGCTCGGGGGCGAGGCGATGTCGGCGAAGTCCCCGGGTCGATTCCTTTGTGGTCTTCATGCGGCCCTCCTTGGCCTTCGTCCGGATTGGGAGATGAGAGATCGGCCGTTCGGATTCGGCCGGAAGAGGGGAGGTCGGGCCCGGTCGGACATCCCGTCCGCGGCGGTCCCGCACCCCGACTATCGATCGATCGAGAAAAGGCGGCCCGGGGCGACAGTCGAGGGCCGCGATCCCTGGGTTTTGCCCCGGGTCAGGTTGTCTCCGTCGCGAGATTGACACCAGCGCGAACGGTGGTTGCGTGAGGCCGGTAGACGGGTTTCATCGGCGTATCGCTGTCCGGTGGTGCCGGCTCGTTCCGACGGGCCCAGACCCGCCAGGCCACCGCCGCGTACATAACAAGGCCAGCCCACATAAATAATCCATAGGCCTGAGCCATCTCGTGCCCCTGACCGTCGAAGAACAGGCCGCCCAGCTCGGGCGAGGTTGAGGCCATCAGCAGGAACGAGAGCACCCAGGAGCCGGCGATCACGGTCCGACCGCGTCGGGTGATCCGAGCTGAGAAGAATTCGGCGGCCAGGTAGGTCATCGGTAGTAAAATAGTGACATAATGATGTTTCCAGCTTCGCTCCGAGACGAAGAGCATTGTCAGAACCACCAGTGAGAACTCGCCGAGCAGCCTGGGGTCGCGGCGATCGGTGGTTCGGGTCCGGCAGAGGGCCGCCAGCAGGCCGAGAAGGACCGCGACGACACCCTTGATCAGCCATTTCACGGCGGAAGGCGCCAGTTCGGCCATGTGGACGTCCATCTCGACGGAATACGGCCCGACGCCGTGGAGCGGTCGGGTGAGCAGGCGGAACAAGACGCCGATGACCGACTGGTTGACCTCCTGCGGGCTGGCCGCTCCCTCGCTGACAAAAGGCATCACCATCCGGGTCCACCACATCCCGAGGCACTCACCGTTGAACGAGGGCCCGATGATCGCGCTGGGAAGAATCAGGAGGAAGATCCCCATTCCGAGCAGGCCCCAACTGACGGTTCGCCACGATCGCTTGTAGGCGAAATAGACGAAGAACAGGGCGGGTGTCACCTTGTAGGTGGTCGCCAGTGCGAGCAGCAGCCCGGCGGTGACGTCGTACCCCTTGCGCCAGGCCGCCAGTGTCGAAACGATCAGGAAGAGGATGAGAAGGTTATTATTGCCGTGATGCAGGTCGCCCAGGATCGGCCGCAGGCTCAGCAGGAGCACCAGCGAGCGGAACATCGGCGGGAGGACCCCCTCGCGCGGCCGGACGAACCGGAAGCACATCACGAGGGCGGCACTCGTCATCACGACCTTCAGCGCGAACCAGGACATCGCGCCGGTGACGGTCGGCAGGACCATCAGGGGATAGAGCGTGATCGGCATCAGCGGCGGAGTGGGAAAGAGCATCTTATCATAGATGTTCACTCCCTGGGCGAACTGGAGGACCTGAGGCCGCCATCGGACAAAGGCGCTACGGTTGTCGGCTGCCTTGTCGAAGTAAAAGGCCGCCGCGATCAGTACGATCGTCGCCCAGAACGACCAGAAGACCCACTGCGATCGGCGGTCGCGGTGGAAAAGCTCCTCAGATCCTGTGTCGATCCCTGACACGGTAGACCCCTTCCCTGTCGGCCGCCGCGTGGCGGCCGGTTCGCGTGGCGATGTCCGTACGGTCGACGCCGATCGATTCCCTGACCGACCCGCCGACCCCGGTTCAGGGCCGCGCAGATGGGGACATCCGGATCTCGACGTCGCGTATCCCGGGTGGCGGTCGCAGGCGGATGAAGGGGACCGGGTCCTCGTCATGAGGTTCCGGCTCGCATGCGACCGGCGAGCTGGTCGTCAGACACGGGACGAAGTGATACCGCAGCACGATCGAGCCGTCAAGATCGGGAACCATCCCCGTCACTTCCAGCCGGTTCGGTCCGGCCTTCACGGTCGCCTGTCCCCGGATGGTCTCGCCGCCGAATCCCTCGACGCGGCCGAGGAGCAGGACGCCGTCATCCGCGACGATGTGGACGAGGTCGGGATTCGATCGGCAGAACGCCCGCGCGTGCGGACTCCAGCAGAGGATGGCCGATGGTCGGTAGAGGCGCGCATGTTTCACGAAGAAATCGCGGTCCCAATTGGCCGCCTCGAAGAGCTTCCCCTCGCCGAACTGGGTGAAGTTGGTCGTGAGGGCGGCATGCAGGTAAGGCCCGCCGAGCAGTTCGACGCCGGTCCGCTCGGGTAGTAGCCCGCTGAATCGTCCTCGACGAAATGGGTCAGGGGCTTCGGGGATATCCTTGCCGCCCTCCTCATAGAGCAATCGCTCGCCAGGCCGGACGTGCTTTCGGACGTTCTCGACGACCCAGACCAGCCGCGAGGAGGGCCGGCTGGAGAGAAACGGCTCGCCCGCGGCGATGTGCAGCCGGACCGATTCGACGAGCGTCGGCCCGATCACCCGAACCGCGATCAGGACGAGCCCAACGACCGCCCATCCGGCAAGCCCCGGCTTCCGGAGTCGTTGAACCACCGCCGAGAGACCGACCGCGCTGGCAATCGCAAGGCCCGAGTAGAGGGCAAAGGTGTGCCGGCCCGGCTGGAGGAAGTCCAGCGATTGGAGAACGGCCGCCAGGTAACCCCATCCGAGTCCTGCCCCGCAGAACCCTGCCAGCGCCAGGCCCCCGATCGGCGATCGCCGAAGCATCACCCGGAGCCCGGGCAGCCCTGCTGCCAGCAGGATGGACTGGATCGGCGCCTCGGCCCAGACGATTTTGAGGAGCCGGCCGAAAAGGCTCTCGCCGGAGTGCGAGAAGGCGAAGCTGCTGTCCCCTTTGGTTGAGGCGAGCAAGAGGCCCGGCATCCACCAGAAGGCGTTGGTCGCCAGCACGATGACCGGAATCATCCAGACGGCCGCGTGCCGACGCCAGCCTGGCCTCGGCGAGGATCGAATCGCGACCACGTAAGCGGCCAGGGCGGCCGGCGCGATCACCATCGCGGTTGTCAGGTGGATGAGGACGGCCAGGCTCATCAAGGTAGCCGAGGCGGCCCACAGGAAGATCCCTGGGCGTTCCAGGAATCGTGCGAAGGCGGCAGTTGCCACCACGGCAACGGGAACCCCGACGAAGTAAGGGAGCATGCCGAAGGTCACGTAGTTGATCGGCCAGTCGGTCCAGATATACCCAAGCGCGATCGCGACCGCTGAAGCCCAGGCCCATCCGCGAACGCCGAGCAACCGGGCCGCCAGGGCGATCAGCCAGGGATAGCCCGCCGCACTCAGCAGGACGTAAATCTTGTAGGCCCGATCGGGGTGCGACCCGCCGAGGAAGGCCACAACTAACTCGGGGAGCGTCGAGGAGGCCGGGAAGACAACGCTCTTGGCGTATCCGGCCATGAAGCTCGGGTCGTAGCCGGCCGTGGTCCCGGTCTCGGCGAGGAATGTTCGCGTGACGACGGCGCTGTGGTAGTAAAGCGGATGATCGTCACGCCAGAGGGGCCATCCATTGACCAGCCCGGCATAACCTCCCATCCCAACCCAGATCGCGAGGCCGTGCGCCATCGACAGTGCCGCGAGGACCAACACCGGCAGGATCTTCTGGAAACGATGGAAAATCGGCCAGCGGGGGGCGGGATCGGGCATCAGTGGGATGGTCCCCCGTTCGAGCCGCCATCGGCTGGGTGGCGTGGCGATCGATAAGTCGTTATGAAGGCGGTGATTGTAGCATCTCGCCCCGGCGATTCAAGCCGGCGACCCGCGCCGGAGCAGGTTGGCAAGCGCGGCGGCCATTTGCTCGAAGGCCGGCCGCCAGTTGCCGGGCTCGGGTTGTCGAAAGAGCCGAACAGATTCGTACCAGGGTGTGGTTTCGCCGGAGACACCCCATCGCCACTCGGCGGGCGTGGAAAGTGCCACCCATGCAGGCTTGCCCATCGCTCCAGCCAGATGGATCAGGGCTGAGTCGGGCCCAATCACCAGATCGAGTGCGCCGATCGCATTCGCCGTGTCCATCCAGTCGCCGCCGGGATCGGCTAGGCCCCTGGAATGCACCGGGAACGGTGCGGAATCGGCCTGCTGGATCGCCTGGCCCCACTGAAGGGCCATCCATTCGACACCGGGCACCGCGGCCAGAGGTTCCATCGCGGTGATCGGGAACGATCGATAGGGATCGTTCGGATGCGAGGGATTCCCCTGCCAGGCGATGCCCACCTTGAGGCCGGGCATGGTCGCGAGAATCGGGCGAACGCGATCGACCACAGCGGCCTCGGGCGAGAGATAGGGATCGTCTCCCTTCATCGCCTCGGGCCCCACGCCGAGGATGGCCGGCAGGCTCATCGGTGCAACCTGCTTCTCGACGGGTGGTAGCATGGTGACGTCGGTCACGATCCGGTCAAGACCTGATAGAGGCGCCGCCAGCCGGACGAGGTCCGGGTGGCAGAGCAAGACAACGGAGCCAACGCGTCTCCGGATCTCGGGGACGAAGCGGAGACCCTGGATCAGGTCGCCAATACCCTCCATCAAACCGTGGATGACAAGCGTGCCAGAACAGGGCTCACCTCGCCAGATCGGAATGCCCGAAATCCGACGAGCCTGACCCTCCGGCCGCTCGAACCGCGCCTCCAGGTCGGGCCAGGCCCCGATTGGATCGCCGATCGCCATTTTGACCCCGCCCCGAGCGAACCGGGCCTCGACGTTCATTGGATCGAGCCGGACCGCGTGGTCGAGGATCGCGAGCGCCTCGGAATATCGACCGAGGGCCGCGATCGCCGTTCCGAGGTCGACACGAGCCGGTAGGCTCGCTGGGTCGAGCCGGATCGCGGCGTGATATTCCTCAACGGCCTCGTCGAGAAAAAACGCACGGGCATACGCATTGCCGAGGTTGCGTCGGATGCGAGGATCGTCGGGGGCGAGCCGGACCGCGACCCGCTGTTGCTCCATTCCCTCTGCCAGCATGGCGGGATTGTGGGAATAGATGCCGGCCTGGGTCAGAGCGTTCCCGAGGTTGGTTCTGGCCTGGGGGCTCTCGGGAACGAGTCGAAGCACCTCACGGAATTCGAGGATGGCTCCGGCGAGATCCCCGCGGGCGGCCAACCTGGCCCCCTGGTCGTTGTGCCGCGCAGCGCGACGGAGGTCATCCTCGAGGCCGGAAGCCGAATGCTCGGATTGGGAATTCATGTCGGGCCCGCGCCGGTGATCATCCCCGGCCGGGGGCACCGGCGCGACTCCAGGAAGGCGGATGGAATGCGGCCCGCAGGATTCGAACCTGCAACCAAGGGATTCAAGGGCCCCCGCGTTTCCGCGGGGCTTGGACTATCTCATCCTCCTCGTTCGATTGCCCGGTTCAATTCCCCGGATCTGTCCCGGGGATGACCAGACTTCTCGACGAGGAGGCCGGGCGCTCGCGGCGGGGATTATCGTTGGGACTCACCCCGCTAGTCTCTGAACCTTCCTGGCTACCTAGACCCGGCCAGGCTCGGCTGCGGATTGCCATGCCCCGTAGGGGTTTAGGTTTCCCGCAATTCACCCGGTTCGCAGTCGGAGGTTACCCTCCGGTGCCACCTTGTCTTTCGATGAGTCCCCTGCTCTGCCGTTGAGCTAGGGCCGCTCCCTTTCTCAAAGGCGCTCTCATCTTCGCCTGCGAACCGGTCCAAGGCAAGTCGGATCGATTTCCGGCTCACTCCGATCCGGGGCCGGCTACCGGAGCGGTCATCGCCGGGACCGGGTTCATCCGTGTCCGAACCGCCTTGATGTTGTACGCAATCCCCATCGCCTTCATCACGCCAATGGTGATGTAAGTCATGTCAACCTCCCACCATCTCAGGCCATGGCGGGCCGATGTCTGGTAGGCGTGATGGTTGTTATGCCAGCCCTCGCCGTAAGTCAGAAGGGCGACCCACCAGAGATTCGTCGAGCGGTCGCGGGTGACGTGCGAACGATAGCCCCAGATGTGGCTCGCCGAGTTCACCAGCCAGGTCGAGTGCAGCACGAAGACCGTCCGGACAAAACCGCCCCAGACCAACCAGCTCATCCCGCCCACGGCGTAGAGCGCGGCGAACAGCAGAAGCGGATAGATGAGATGCGTCTTTTCCAGAAATCGATGAACCGGATCCTTGTACAGGTCAGGAGCCCATCGCTTGTAATACTCAGGGTTGTGCTCGTTATCCCCCTTCATGAACATCCACCAGGCCATGTGAGCCCAGAGGAAACCGCGGAGCGGGGAGTGCGTATCGTTCTCCTCGTCGGAGTTCGCGTGATGACGGCGATGATCGGCGACCCAGCCGATGGCACCGCCCTCCGAGGCGGTCGTGCCGATGATCGTCAGAACGTACTCCAGCCACCGGGGCCGGAGCGCAAAACTCCGGTGAGTGAGCAGGCGGTGATACGTCAGGCAGATGCCGATCCCGCCCGTGACCCAGTGCAAGAAGAGGCACACGGCCAGGCCGGACCACGAGAAGAACGAGGGGACGAACGCCAGCAGTGCCAGCACGTGAAGAGCGCCGATCCAGAGGACCGGCGGCCAGCAAAACTGCAGGCGTGGCCGTTCAGCAAGAGTCGAGGTCGCCATGTTAAACCTTTGGAACAGGAGATTGCCGGGGCGATGTTCGCCCGGATTCGCGGGGACGGCGCGAATCCCGGGCTCACGCCGGTCCGATGCGCCGCCACTACCAGGCTGGTAGACGCGGGAAGCAGAATATCAGGCAGTGCGTTCGAGCGGACCGGCAGGGCGACCGTCGCCATCCGGGCCGATCAGGCTCAACCCTGCACCGGCGTTCGGCCCGACCTGGTCCGCTCATCTCATCTGAGAGTTATAGGACGCCGGGATGTGGAGACATCGCCGGCTCTCTCCCACTTTTCCTATCCGGTTGATGATCGGGGGATCTTGACCGACCTCGTTGGATGCGCTCCCAGGGATGAGATCGAAGCCATTTTGTACCCGTCCTGGTCTCGACTTTCTACTAGACTTTCTTTCGGATTTTCGGTCGCGGGCGACCGGCGCGGCCGGGGGTCGTCGATCGGGCGATCGGAAGTTGTTATCTGGACGGTGGATATTGAGAATTTGCCGCGTCGCGGCAGGGGATCCGAGCGGCTGGCCATTGCGAGGCGGGTGAGGTTAGAATAGGGTAATGGGCCCGCCATGCCGTTTGCTCCTTCGGATTCGCACGGTCTCCCATGAAACTGAAGTGCCAGCCGGAGGATTTCCGGGTCGAGGAACTTACGGCTGCTCGCCCCGCCGCGAAGGGTCGTTTTGTTTTCTACCGCCTGACCAAGACCGATCTCGGCACGATCGAGGCGGTTGAGGTGATTTGCCGGCGATGGAACCTCGCGGCCCGACAGGTGAGCTATGCCGGTCTAAAGGATCGGCATGCCGTGACCGTTCAGTTTCTCGCGATCGCCGACGGCCCCGATCGTTCGATTCAGACGCCGCGTTTTGAGCTGGAGCCGGTCGGCCGGCTCGACCGACCGTACACGTCACAGCTCCTGATCGGCAATCGTTTCGAGTTGATCATCCGCGAGATGGATGGGCCGGAAGTCGCGAGGGCCTCGGCGGCGATCGAACAAATGGCCGAGGCCGGCCTGCCCAACTATTT
>DAHZZC010000571.1 GCA_027435495.1 Planctomycetales bacterium | reverse complement strand
TCTTCGCCCTCGACGGCGACTGGCGATTCACTTATGTCAACTACCAGGCCCAGCGCCTGCTCGACCGCCGCCCCGACGAGCTTCTCGGCCGCGTGATGTGGGACGAATATCCGAGCCTGATCGACAGCGAGTTCGGGCGGGTGTATCGCGGTGTTGCCGAGCAACGGACGCCAATGTCGCTGACCTCGTACTACGCCGAACACGATCGATGGTACGAGGTCCACGTCTACCCGGCCGTCGAGGGAATCACGGTCTACTTCCGCGACGCCTCCGAACGCATCCGGGCGGCCGAGGAGCGTGAGCGGCTAGTGCGCGACCTCCGCGAGGCGGATCGCCGCAAGGACGAGTTCCTGGCGATGCTCGGTCACGAGCTGCGCAATCCGCTGGCACCGATCCAGAATGCCGTGAATATCCTCAAGATGGCCGGCACCCCGAGCGAGACGCTCGCCGAGGTCCGGGACATGATCGACCGCCAGGTCCAGCACCTTTCCCGGCTGGTCGACGATTTGCTCGACGTCAGCCGGATCATGCGGGGGATCGTCGAGCTGCGGACCGAATCGCTCGACCTGGCCTCGGTCGTCGACCGGGCGATCGAGACGGCCCAGCCCCTGATTGACGCCCAGGGCCACAAACTCTCTCTTCGAATGCCCGCCGGCAAGGTCGCCATCCAGGGAGACCGGGTCCGGCTGGCGCAGGTGCTGGGCAACCTGCTGAACAACGCGGCGAAGTACACGCCTTCCGGCGGCCGGATCGAGCTGGAGGCCCGCCGCGAGAACGCCGAGATCATCGTCTCGGTCCGCGACAACGGAACAGGGATCGCGCCCGAGATGCTCCCCAGGGTGTTCGACCTTTTCGTCCAGGCCGACCGGACCCTCGACCGCTCGCAGGGCGGGCTTGGGATCGGACTGACGCTGGTGAAGAGACTCGTTGCCCTGCACGGCGGGCGAGTCGGCGTACGAAGCGACGGCGTCGGCCGAGGAGCCGAATTCACCGTTCATCTGCCGGCGCCCGACCTTGTTGCCCCGGGGGCCAGCCCGATTTTGTCCGACGCTTTGACCGGTTCCGAGAACGCCCCGGCGCCGCTCCGCGTGGTCGTGGTCGACGACAACGACGACAACGCTCGAAGCCTCGCGATGCTCCTCCGCCTGATGGGGCACCACGTCCGGATCGCTGGTGATGGGCCCTCGGCACTGGCCGAGGTCGAGGCCCACCGCCCGCACCTGGTCCTGCTCGATATCGGTCTGCCCGGGATGGACGGCTACGAGGTCGCCGCCCGGCTCCGCGATCGCGACGGACCCGGCGCGGCGGTTCTCGTCGCGATGACCGGCTACGGACAGCCCGAGGACCGTCTCCGGACCGAGCGCGCCGGCTTCGACGGCCACCTGGTCAAACCGGTTGACCCCACCGTGCTCGGCGAATGGCTCGAGCGGATCGCCAAGGGTATCACAAGGTAGAGGCGCTGGGCGGCTTTCAGAAAGCAAAAAGGCCGGCCGACCCCTCTTCGATAAGAGGAGCCGACCGGCCCCCGATCTCTGCACGATCGGTCCGATCAATACTGATCGGAGCTGATGGTCTCTCCGCCATTTCGTGTCGAAAGAGCGTTGAAGACCGGGATCGACGTGACGCCGCCGGTCACGTAACCGCCGCTAACGAGTCCGACCATGTAGATATTGTAACCGATATAGGCGACACCGGTGGGTGTCGAGTTGGGTCCGTTGGAAGGGAACGTCTGGATGCTCTCCTTGAGGAACCGAACCGAGCCATCGGCCATGCCGACATTGGCCCCGCCTGGGTGGAAGCTCGAAACCGAGGACGACATCACCAGCGCATTGCCGGGGACGTAATCACTGATGTAGTAGGTCTGGGTGACCGGATAACGCTTCTGGGGGTTGACGCCGTACAGGCTGGAGACGACGCCCGACTCGCCGATGTTGTAGCCCGAGAACGCCCAGATGTTGTAGCCGGTCTGACCGCGGGAGACGGGGATCAGTCCGTTGGCGATCTCGCCGAGCGCGATCGTGTTGCTCGTTCCGTCGGTGATCGAGG
>DAHZZC010000570.1 GCA_027435495.1 Planctomycetales bacterium | reverse complement strand
CCGGATGGTCCACGAGGCCGACACCGATGGGGATGGATCCGTTACCTTCCACGATATCGATCGCCTCATGGCTGGCCGATTCCGCCCGTCCTGGACCCTGCCGAAGGGCCTTCCCGAGGCCGGGACCGAGGACCATCCTGGAGGCGAGGGGCCGCCCGCACCGCCCGAGTCTCCCCAACGGACCAGGCCGGAGAAAAGTCCGAATTCCTGATCAATCGGTATCGAAGGACCTCGTCCGACGTTCGTTTGGGAGACGGTTCGACCCCGTCCCGCCGGCGGGTTATGATCGGCTTCCAAAGTTCATCGACCCGATCCAACCGCGGCGAGGAAGGAGAAGCTTGTGGAAGTCGTGCTCGAATACTGTGCGCTCTGAAACTACGAGCCCCAGGCTGTCAGTCTGACGGCCAAGCTCCTGCCTCGCTACAAGCGGGCGATCAGCCGGTACACAATGATCCCCTCGAAGGGGGGCTGCTTCGAGTTGACCGTCGGCGGCACCCGGCTGTATTCCAAGCTCCAGAGCGGCCGATTCCCGGACGAGGCCGCGCTGATCGAGGAGGTCGGGCGCCGCCTGGGAGTCTCCGAAGACTGATTGGGGAATCGACCCGACTCGATAGGCGGCCTCGCGATCGCTGAGATCCTCGCGGACCAGCGTGAAGAGTCGATCGATTGTGAAGCAGCCGCTCATGGTCGGACCGCCCCCCGTCGCCCCATCTACTCGCCGATCATCGGCCGGATCTTTGAGCTGGCGGCGTAGGTACTGCCCAGCCGTATATTCAACCGACTCGCGGCCTCGGCACCCTGGAGCCCCTCCATGTTCAGGAGCCGGAACGCCTCCCATGTCCACGACTCGACCCAGTCACGGACCCGCCGCATCGCCCCTTCGAGCCGCTCGCGAGCCTCCTCTCGATCGAGGAATTCGGCCAGGTCGTCGCGAGCCTCGATCGATTCGATCTCGACCTTCGAGCCGGCTGGATCAACCCATCCCCCGCGGGCCCGGCTCCGCATCAGTGCGCACCACGACGAATGCACCACGGCGCGAAGTCAGCGTCGGAATCGCCGCGAATCGTCGTACTGGAAGCCCCTGGATCGTCGAAGGAAGTCCATTAAAACGGCCTGCGTAACATCCTCGGCCTCGGCCTCCTGCAACCCCCAGCGGCGGCACCACTTCAGGAACCGCGGAGCATACGTATGGACGAATCGGGTCCAAACCTCGGCGTCGAACGGATGCGACTGGAGCGCGGAGAGCACCGTCATGCTCGTCTCAGGGATGCATGGCTCGGCCAAGGCCGGGACTCCTGAGAGTTCGGGCTTTGGGCGGACTCGCCCACGACCTGGGCGACTGCGTCTCGCACGAATCATCCCGCGATTCAATGTTAGAACCCCTTGATAAAGGCAGTCCAGCGGACCAGCTTACGTGTTTCCTCTGGGAAACATTTCCCGGCAATCTGGACACCCTCGACTGGCCCCGCCTGCCCGAACATGATAAGATGTACACTCATACGAAACAGGGCCCGGAAGGCGCGGGATTCCGGAGGATTCGCGATGGCCGAGCTGCAAGACGGCGAATTTGTCGAGATGAAGGGCTCGGGTGCCCGGCCGTACGTGTTGAAGAACGTGGGCGGAGTCTATTCGTGCTCGTGCCCGGCCTGGCGCAACCAGTCGGTCACGATCGAGCGGCGGACCTGCAAGCACCTGCGGAAGCTACGCGGCGACGACGCCGAGGATGCCCGGATTGGCTCCGATACCCCCACGCCGGACCGAACGGCTGCCGAGGGAGCAGAGGGCGACGAGCCTGAAAAGGCCGGACCCCCGCTGCTCCTGGCCGAGCGGTGGGACAACGCCCAGGACCTCACCGGCTGGTGGATGAGCGAGAAGCTCGACGGCGTCCGCGCCTACTGGGACGGCCAATCGCTGATCTCCCGGCTGGGCAATCGTTTCCACGCCCCCGAATGGTTCCTCGAAGGGCTGCCAGAGACGCCGATCGACGGCGAGCTCTGGATCGGCCGCAAGGCGTTCCAGCGCACTGTTGGGATCGTTCGCCGCCAGGATAAGAACGAGCTGTGGAAGGAGGTCCGCTACGTCGCGTTTGACGCGCCGGGGCTGGACGCACCGTTCGAGGAGCGGCTGGCTTCGATCCGAGAACATGTGGAGCGTCATCGTCCGCCGTATCTCTCGGCGCACGAGCACGCCGTCTGCGAAGGGCTGGACCAACTTCGGGCCGAGCTGGCGCGGGTGGAGTCGCTTGGCGGCGAGGGGCTGATGCTCCGACAGCCGGGGTCTCGGTACGAGGTCGGACGGTCGATCACCCTGTTCAAGGTTAAGAACTTCCGCGATGCCGAGGCGCGGGTCATCGAACACCTGCCGGGGGCTGGCCGGCACAAGGGACGGCTCGGTGCCCTGCTGGTCGAGTTGACCGACGGGACGCGGTTCTCGGTCGGGACCGGATTCTCTGATGCCGAGCGCGGAGCGCCGCCACCGATTGGATCGGCAATCTCCTTTCGATACCAGGAACTCTCCGAGGCGGGCGTACCGCGGTTCCCCTCGTATGTCGGCGTTCGCGTGGACGTCACTGTAAATCCGAGATTGAGACCCGCGCCTGCCGCGGAATCGCCCCCGGGGACACCTCGGCGGTTCGAGATGGTGCAAGGGTCGTCGAACAAATTCTGGGAGGTGACGCGCGATGGCCGATCGGTAAGGGTCCGATACGGTCGGATCGGCGCTGCGGAGCAATCAAAAACGAAGGAGTTCGCAACCGACGACATGGCCAGCGAGCATGCCGACAAGCTGATCGCCGAGAAGGTCGCGAAGGGGTATTGCGAGCGGCCGTAAGCGGGCCGACCACGGGCCAGGAGGAGTTCCGGTCGTCAGCACCGCGACCGATCGCCGGGAGTCGATCCATCCTGGTTGGAGCTGACGACCTCGCCGCTGGCCATGATACCGAGGGTCCACCAGATCTTTGGCGAGATCAACGTTCCACCCCGAACCCGGTCACGGATGCGACGATCCGGATTGGCCATGTGGAACCGCGCCTTGCGCTGGTTCTGGTCGATGATACCCGCGTTCCCCGGTCCTCCGTTTCCGCAACGACTCCACGGCGTTTGGATCGACCGTGAGCGACTTGATCCGCAGCTCGAAGGCCCGGTAGAGAACTTCGAGGTTTTTCTGGAGTCATCGGTGCCGGTCCGGCCAGACCGATCGGTCGGTCGGGGGACCGTCGAACCTGGCCCGGACAAACCGGCACCGCTTTTCGGGAAGCCGCGCGATGCAGCGGGGCACGACCTCAATCGCCTGGGCCAAATGGCCAGAGGCGGCCTATTCCGGGTCATGCTCGAAGCTCCGGGCGACCGCGTGACGGAACGCCGCCAGTGTCCAATGCTAACGGTTCGCACCCGGTTGTGGTAGTGCAGCCTGTTTCGAGCGATTTCCCATAGCCAGGCCCCCAATCCACACCGCGGCAGAACGTTTCAAGTTGCCGGTAGGCCGAGGGAAGGACCTCCTGAGGACGGTCGTCGACGTCAGCGAGGATGCACGAGGCGGGCGATGTAGCATCGTAGCGGAAGTCCGTATTCCTGGACGATGAACCAAAATGCATCGCGGTTCTCGCGGGCGATATCGCCGCGCGAGGCGCCGATCCACGATCTCTTGAATGTCTATCAAAATAACTTGCAACCACATATGGGTATCATCGTCTTCTGGGGTTTTTGGTCCAGAATCTCGACCTGACAGGACCAGGCGGTTAGTCTAGGAGCGTATCGTCCCGCCAGCACTTCGAGACGCCCGGCCGGTCCGTGCTGGCGGAACGCCTCCCCGGACTGAGGACGGTGATGCGCGGAAGCGAATCTCGGCCGGATTCAGCCGGGTGGCCCGGAACGTCGGGCGTGTCCGCTCTCCGCCCTCGGATCGGAGACGGCTTGTCGCCGGAGTGGCCCCATCGCCGGCCTTCGAGAGGCGTGGGGACCGGGCCAGCATGGGTCGGCGCCCGGAGCGGATGAATGCGTTTCACTAGCCCTGGAGGTGGATCCTCCGGCGAGGGCCGATGAGGGAGACAGAGTGGAGCCGATCCCGGAAGATGTCTCGCGGTTCATGCACGACTACGTCGAGACGATTGACCAGCTCGAGATTCTGCGCGTCCTCTCCGAGGGCCCGGAGAGGGAATGGGATATCGCCTCCCTGGCTCACGAGGTCCAGGCCGAGCCCCAGCGGGTCCGGGCCCATCTGGCGGCGATGACCGCCCGGGACCTGTTGTCGATGACAGTGCGAGGACCGAACGTCGCCTGCCGATACGGCGCGGGGAGCACGGAACTCGACGGGATGGTTAGCCGCCTGCTCCAGGTCTACAGGGAACGGCCGGTCACAATGATTAAATTGGTCTACGAGCGTGCCAGGGACCCGCTCCGGGCTTTTGCCGACGCTTTCCGCTTCCGGAGGAAGGACTGAGATGGCAGGCACCGTCTATCTGCTCTGCTCCGGGACCGCCCTGTCGTGCAGCATGCTTCTCTTCCGCGGCTTCCGACGCGAGGGAGCCCGGCTCCTCCTCTGGTGCAGTCTGTTCTTCCTGTCGTTGGGGCTGGAGAACGCGATGCTGTTCTTCGACCTGATCCTTGTCCCGCACCTCGATCTGGTCCTTCTCCGGACCCCGATTGCCTTGATCGGCGTGGTCCTTCTGCTGGTCGGTTTGATCTGGGACGTTGGATGACCGGTACAACGACTGCGCGGTGTGAGCTGGGCGGCCTTGTGGCGAGGAGGGGGATGCGTGATCGAAGAGCTGAACCAGTCCTTGAGGCCAATCATGGGCGGGGCGCTCGCCATGGGCTTCGGGGTGGCCGGTCTGTTCTTCCTCCGTTTCTGGAGGAAGACCCACGATCGGCTCTTCGCCCTGTTCGCCCTGGCCATGTTCCTCATGGCAAGCACCCGGATTGCCATGGCACTATTGAACACCCACGGCGACCGGCTCCAGCACCTCTACTGGGTCCGCTTGATCGCCTTCCTGGTCATCCTGGGGGCGATTCTCGACAAGAACCGTCCGGAGAACTCATCGATACTAGCCGATCGATCCGCATCGCAGCCGGGACGCAGTGAGCGTTGGCGGTACGGGAGCTGATTGACCTATGCTCAGTGAGGCAAGTATCCTGGGACAAATCGCAGGCCGGCGACCCGCATCGGCGGAAAATAGACGTCCGAGAACAGGACGCCCCGGGCGCCGCGAGGATGTGCTCGATCCGAGAGGTCATGCCCGGAGGTCCATCGGAACCCGAGGCGACCTAACTTCCCCTATTGCACAGGATCGGCATTCTGGAGGTGCAAGATGCCGGCCATAGCCGAACCAGTCGCCCAGGCGATCGACATGACGGCCCTACTAACGGCCCTCACCGCTCTCAAACGAGGGGACTTCTCGGTCCGCCTCCCCATCGACTGGACCGGGGTTGCCGGCAAGGTCGCCGACACTTTTAACGACGTCATCGAACTGAACGAGCAGATGGCCCGGGAGCTCGAGCGGATCAGTCGAGTTGTCGGCAAGGAGGGGAAGATCCACCAGCGCGCCACGCTCGGGACGGTGAGCGGATCGTGGGGAGAATCACTGGCTTCCGTCAACGCGCTGATCGGCGACCTGGTCCACCCCACGAGCGAGACGGCGCGGGTGATCGGCGCCGTCGCACAGGGCGATCTCTCGCAGACGATGGCCCTGGAGATCGACGGCCGACCCCTTCAGGGCGAATTCCTCCGCACCGCGACGACCATCAACACGATGGTCGAGCAGCTCAGTTCATTCGCCTCGGAAGTCACCCGAGTGGCGCGTGAGGTCGGCACCGAGGGGAAACTCGGCGGACAGGCCGACGTCCGCGATGTCTCGGGGACGTGGAAGGACCTGACCGACAGCGTCAACTTCATGGCCGGAAACCTCACTGGCCAGGTGCGCAACATCGCGGAAGTGACCACCGCGGTCGCCAACGGCGACCTCTCGAAGAAGATCACCGTCGATGTGAAGGGAGAAATCCTCGAGCTCAAGAACACGGTCAACACGATGGTGGATCAGCTCAGTTCCTTCGCCTCGGAAGTCACCCGAGTGGCACGCGAGGTCGGCACCGAGGGGAAACTTGGCGGACAGGCCGACGTCCGCGGCGTCGCCGGCACATGGAAGGACCTCACCGATAGCGTCAACTCAATGGCCGGAAACCTCACGGCTCAGGTGCGCAACATCGCCGAGGTGACCACCGCGGTCGCCAACGGGGACCTCTCAAAGAAGATCACCGTCGACGTGAAGGGCGAGATCCTCGAGCTCAAGAACACCATCAACACGATGGTCGACCAGCTTCGCTCGTTCGCCTCGGAAGTCACCCGAGTGGCGCGCGAGGTCGGAACAGAGGGGAAACTTGGTGGACAGGCCCAGGTGGAAGGCGTCTCGGGGACGTGGAAGGACCTCACCGACAGCGTCAATTCGATGGCCGGGAACCTCACCGCCCAGGTCCGGAACATTGCGGCCGTGACCACCGCGGTCGCCAACGGCGACCTCTCCAAGAAGATCACCGTCGATGTGAAGGGAGAAATCCTCGAGCTCAAGAACACCATTAACACGATGGTCGACCAACTCAGTTCGTTCGCCTCGGAAGTCACCCGAGTGGCGCGCGAGGTCGG
>DAHZZC010000569.1 GCA_027435495.1 Planctomycetales bacterium | reverse complement strand
CGAGCAGCAGGCGCTTTGCTTCCTCGCCGGGGCCAACTCGATCTTCTACGGTGAGAAACTGCTCACCACCCCGAATCCGGCCACTCACGCCGATCGCCGCCTGTTCGGGCGCCTGGGCCTCCGACCGATGACGCTCCCCGGTCAGGACACGGAATCGTGCGATTCGAGATCATTGCTCGATGCGTGAGGACGCGTTAGTCTAGAGAACGTCGTGCCAGGTTCGAGCCGGACGATCTCTGTCGATCCGAGGACGGCGCCGATGAGCTCGCAGGCCACGGTTTACTCGGTCGACGCCCTGAAGCAGTTTCGGTCGTCGATGGCACTCTACGGCGATGAGACACTGGCGGCCCTCGGCGCCGTCGAGGCCGAGGTGCGCCGGATGATTTACTGGCTCGAACAGGAGCGGCCGGGCTACTGGCAGCAGCAGATCAAGCGACGTCGCGAACGGGTCTCGCAGGCGAGGGCGGCTGTCCATCGAAAGCGGCTCCAGCAGCGTCCGGATTACTCGCCGCCGATGAGCGAGGAAATGGCGAACCTCCGGAGCGCCGAGGCCAGTCTCGAGGACGCCGAGAAACGGCTGACCCTGGTTCGGAAGTGGCAGCCGAGGTTTCAGCACGCGGTTCTCGAATATCACGCGAGTATCCAGCGACTGAAGGACCTGGCCGCGAGCGATGCTCCGAATGCCGCGCTCCTGCTCGGCCGGATCGTCGAGGCGATCGAGGACTATCTGAAGGTCCAGCCGCCATCGGGGACGGGGCCTGAGCCGGGCTCGGGCCGGGCATCCGCCGCGATGGAATCGATTGCGATGGGTGCGATCGAGGAATCCGCGCGTGCCCGGGAAGCGAGCGGGGCAACCGCCGAGGAAAAGGAACCGGGGACGGTTCCCGACGAGATTCCCAGGTGAATCGGCGCCTTGCGTGCACGAGGTTCTATCGATGCCCAATGCCAGAGCTGTCGCCGGATCGCAACGACTCGCTCAGTGCTTCCGCCAGCTTCGTGATGACTGGCTGGCGACCGAGGCGACCTGGGGCGACGAGGTCCGTCGTCGGTTCGAGGACCAGCACCTCAGACCCATCGAATCGGCCGTCGATGCGGCGGTCAATGGCATCCAGGCGATGGCCGAGGTCCTCGACCAGGTGCGCCGGGATTGTTCCGATCGGAGCGAGATGACGTGAGCCTCACGACCTCCCTGCCCGGCGTCTCGGTCCCGGGCACCCCCGCCACACCAACCCTTCCGGATGAGCCCATACTCCTCCACCGCGAGCGTGAGGTTCTGCGCGAGTGGAAAAGGATGGTCGCCGAGCGTGCGACGGGCGAGTTGGAGATCCGTGGCGCCATCGTTTCGGGGAACGAGAAGGCCGACGCCGATTACGGCCGGACGAAGCAGGCGCTGCACGAGAAGGTCGAACAGCTAGACCGAGAGGCGCGTGCCTCGGACGAGCATCGCCGGCGGTCGATCGTCGATAGCACGATGCGAGGCGAGGCCGAGGCCAAGCAGGAATTCGCCTCGGCGAGCCGCAAGATCGCGCAGGAGTTCGATCGACACCGCGAGACGACCCGTACAGAACTGGGCCGCGCCCGGTCGGCCGCCGCGTCCGGGTTTGAGCAGGGCCAGCAACGCGCGGCGAGGAGACACTCCGAGGCGATCAAGCCGATTCACGACCTGGCCCGGCTCGCCGATTCGCACCGGGACCGGCTTGCGAAGATCGCGGCCGAGAACACCAAGGTGAAGCTCGATTCGCAGGCTCCTCGGCCGATCGAGGAGGACTTCTCCCGGTTTGAGGATCCGCTGGAAGAGCTTTTTCAGCGGCTCAACCGGATGGAGCCGCCGCTGAAGCTTCTCGAAGGGCTGGTGATCCCCAAGCTGATGCAGGGGAAGCGCGAGGTCTGGGTTCACCTGGTGGTCGTCGGTGCGATGATCGGGATGGCCTTGCTGGCCGGCGGAGGCGCCACGGCGATCGGCGGCGGACTCGCGGCGGGCGTCGCGGGGACCATCCTGCTTCGGATCTGGCTGCTGAAGCTCTCGCGCGAGCAGCTTCAACGGCTGTACGTCCCGTTGATGCAGGCGCTCGCCGATGCCGATAACCTGATCGCCCACCTCAAGGCCGGCGTCGACGCGCAGCTCAGCCAGACCCAGCTTGACCTGAGGGCCCGTCGCGATGAGGAGGTCAAGCAGGCCGAGCAGCAACACGCCAGGGGCATCCGCGCCGGCGAGGCGACGCGGGACGAGCGGCTCCGCAAGATCAACGAGGTCTACGCGACCCGGATGACCGAGGTTCAAACGAACCAGCAGCGCGAGCTTCGCGAGGCGATCGAAGCCCACGATCGGCACATGGCCGAGCTAAAAGTCCAGGCCGAGGCCAAGGCGGTCAAGCTCGACGAGAAATACCGGACCCTCAAGGAGCAGGTGCAATCGCGGTTCG
Organism: Planctomycetales bacterium; assembly: GCA_027435495.1. Taxonomy (GTDB): domain Bacteria; phylum Planctomycetota; class Planctomycetia; order Isosphaerales; family Isosphaeraceae; genus JAKAUH01. Next base: position 4,942 of record DAHZZC010000569.1, on the reverse strand, counting down.
AGACGGCCTGGCGGCCGATGGTCGACGCCTGGCGCGACGGAATGCAGCGGGTTGCCCGGGAGTTCGACGCGATCGCGGCCGAATCCGCCCTGTACGGTCCCCGATGGGACGATCCCGCCTGGCCCTCCCGACCACTCCCGAGGTCGATCCCTCCGGTGGTCCGACACGGCGAGATCCGAATCGCGATGGCCGATCTGCTGGGGGGCCTCTCCAACGATCCGGAGCTGATGGAAGGCGTTCGGACGGAGTTTGTCCTGCCGGCGCTCCGGGCCTTCCCGGGTGCGGCGAATCTGCTGATCGAACACCCCCCCGAAGGCCGGGCCGGGGCCCTTGGGCTGCTCCAGGCGCAGATGCTTCGGTTGCTCACCAGCCTCCCGCCGGGGCAGGTCCGGTTCACGATCGTCGACCCGATCGGGATCGGCCGGGGCTTCGGGGCCTTCATGCACCTCGCGGACTTCGATCCATCGCTTGTGACCCAGCAGGTCTGGACCGACCCCAGGCAGATCGAGGATCGGCTGAACGACCTGGCCGTTCACATGGAGACCGTCACCCAGAAATATCTTCGAAACGAATATGCAACTCTCGAAGAATACAACGCGGTTGCCGGCGAGCTGGCCGAACCTTATCGCGTGCTGGTGATCGCGGATTTCCCGGTGAAGATTGAGGAAAAGGCGGCGGCGCGGCTGGCCTCGATTGTTGCTGGAGGCGTTCCGTGCGGGGTGCTGGTCCTGATTGCGGCCGATCCCTCGAAGCCGATGCCGCCGGGCTTTGAACTCGACGAGATCCGCCCGTATTGCGAACGGATGACCTGGGAGGGCGCCCGGCTGATCTGGCCCGACCCCGAATTCGGGACCTATCCGCTTGCCCTCGACGGCCCGCCCGAGGCGGAGTTTGCGACCCGGGAGATCAAGCGTGTCGGACACGGAGCGAAGGATGCGAAGCGCGTCGAGGTTCCTTTTGAGTACATCGCGCCGCCCGAGGGAAGCTGGTGGACGCTCGACAGCCGGGCTGGTATCGATGTCCCGCTCGGCAAGGCCGGCGCGACGAGGCGACAGCATCTCACGCTGGGGCAGGGGACCTCGCAGCACGTTTTACTGGCTGGCCGGACGGGCTCGGGCAAATCGACGTTGATGCACGCTCTGATCACAAACCTGGCGTTGCATTACAGCCCGGATGAGATCGACCTCTACCTGATCGACTTCAAGAAGGGGGTCGAATTCAAGGTGTACGCGACGCACGAACTGCCGCACGCGAGCGTGGTCGCGATCGAGAGCGAGCGTGAGTTTGGGCTGAGTGTCCTTCAGCGGCTCGACGCCGAGCTACGAACCCGGGCCGAGCGGTTCCGCGAGGCGGGCGTGCAGGACATCCAGGGCTATCGGAACTCGGCCGGAGCCTCCCCGCTGCCGAGGGTTGTTCTGATCGTGGACGAGTTTCAGGAGTTCTTCGTCGAGGAAGACAAGATCGCGCAGGACGCCGCGACCTGGCTCGACCGGCTGGTGCGCCAGGGGCGAGCGTTCGGCATTCACGTTTTGCTCGGCTCGCAAAGCCTCAGCGGTGCGTTTACCCTCGCCCGGAGCACGCTCGGCCAGATGGCGGTTCGGATCGCCCTGCAGTGCAGCGAGACCGACGCTCACCTGATCCTCAGCGAGAACAATGTCGCGCCCAAGATGCTCTCTCGCCCCGGCGAGGCGATCTACAACGACGCCAACGGAGCGCCCGAGGGGAACCATTTCTTCCAGGTTGTCTGGCTCTCGGACGAACGGCGCGAATCCTATTTGAAGAAGTTGCACGATCGCGCTGGGGCCTCGCCGCTCGCGCTACCGCGCACGCCGATTGTCTTCGAGGGCGACGCCGCGGCCGAGCTGGCGCTGAATCCGGAGGTCCGGGAGCGGATCGGTGCGTCGACCTGGCCGGCCTCGCCGCGATCAGCCCCGGCCTGGCTGGGCGATCCGGTCGCCATCAAGGAGCCGACCTCGGCCCTCTTCCGCCGACTCGGCGGGAATCACCTGCTGATCGTCGGCCAGAACCAGGAAGCGGCGCTGGGGGTCTCGGCGGCGATCCTGATCGGTCTGGCGATGCAGTATCCGCCATCGGACGAGAGGACCGTCCGGCAGGGGGCGCGGTTCTCCTTGCTCGACGGAACGCCCGAGGACGATCCCCACGCCGGCCGGCTCGGCCGGATCGCCGCTGCGCTTCCTCACGGGGTCGAGGTGGGCGAATGGCGAGAGGCCGGCCGCATCCTCGGCGAGGTGGCCGCGGAAGTCCGCCGCCGCCAGGACGAGGGGGGCGACGGGCCCGAGATGTTTGTCCTGATCCATGACCTGGCCCGGTTCCGCGACCTTCGCCGCCGCGAGGATGATTTCAGCTTCTCCCGCCGCGACGACGGGGATGCCACGCCCGCCGATCACCTCGACGCGATCGTCCGCGACGGCGCGGGGCTCGGGATTCACGTTGTCGCCTGGTGCGACACCGTGAACAATCTCAACCGGCACTTCACCCATCAGCAATTGCGCGAATTCGAGATGCGAGTGCTTTTCCAGATGAGTCCCGCCGACTCGGGCCAGATGCTCGATTCCCCGGCCGCGAGCAAGCTGGGCGCCCATCGGGCGCTCTTCTTCAGCGAGGAGCAAAACCGGCTGGAGAGGTTTCGGCCGTACGGGGTTCCCGCGGATGACTGGATCCAGACGCTCGGTGAAAAGCTTTTAAGGAGGACGAAGGCCGAGTAACGGGGCTCGGCCGATCCGAGCGGGCTCCGATCGTGGGCTGGGGTCGTTCGCGGTCGTCGGTGGGGGGGAGCCGAAATCAGTTGCAGAACTGTGAGCGGCCCTCGCCTGACCTCATGCTGAATCGCAGGGGCGTCCGCATTTGGTCTCATCCGTCCCTGGCGAGAGGAAGGCGCAGAAAACGCAAGGCTCCATGTGGATCAGGGGAGAGTATCGAGCCCTGAATCCAACGCCTCGCCAATGCATCTATACATCTTTACATAGTTGCTATTCAAACGGCGGTGCATATCCCGCTCAGAGACGAGAAATCGCTTCGCCAGCATCGTGCAGAGTTGCCGTTTGATCGGCTCGGAGAGCGCCTTGTAAGCCGAGGGGCTGTCATTCAAGCGCTTCTTGATCTCCGGTCTCTATAGAATGTGCTCAAACGTCTCTCTGGATTCATCGAAGAGACGTTTTGTCGGCATTAGAAGCATCTGAGCGAACAGTTTCGCATCCCGCTCAACGTCCTGCCATTGAGGGTGGCGGTGGAGTTCGCAGAATCCTTCCGGTGAATCCACCGCGACGATGAGTGGCCGATGAAGGTGTATGTGCGCCAACTCCTCGGCTACCGCCATGCGAAAGCGGGCCTTCCCCTCTCGTGAATCGTCATCCGCGAGTGCTTCGTCTATAAAGACGAACAAATGACCCGTCTCGCGGTCTCGGGCCACCATGCCTTCGACCTGATGGTTGGCGAGAAGTCCTGGCTAGTAGTCGAGGTCGATGCCCTCGGATTTTTCCACCAGGAGTTCGACATCGACCGGGAGAGGGATATCTGGGCCAAATCGTTCACTCAGGTAGACCGAAGAGAACCGCTCCAGGTCTCGTACCGTGTATGTCTGAAATTTATGGGGCGGCATGATTTACGCCTGGGGGCGGCTCTCGATATCTGCGATGAGAGCCGCCAATTCGTCATCGTTCAGTTGTTTATCGTCGATCGTGCGGAGTAGGACGGGGACCAGCTTTCTTTGGGCTAGATGCCTTACGTCCGCAGGCAACTCTCCGGCTCGACTGGCCGCTGCGGCGTCGAAAAACCTGGTCCAGTCTGAAGATCCCTCTTCGAGACCCAGGGCCCGCGCAATCTCCTTGAGGCGTTCTGGGTCCTCGGGAGGGTTTCGCCTATCATGCTCGATCGCGCTCAGATTTGACGGCTTGAGGCCAATCATCGCAGCAAACTGAATCTGGCCCAAACCAATTGCCAGCCTGAACTCTTTCAGGAGTTGGCCATATGTAGGCTGCATTTCCATCTCCCCGCAACGGCCTGCTACTTATCATCTTCTGATAAGATCGTATATCATCGGCCGATAAGGTCAAGTCCTTCTCTCTTTTTCGGTGATGGAATGCTCACCATGGGTGACATGGTATCGGCGGACAACGGACAAGGTAAGCGGCTTCCGCGGAATGGGCGGAAATCTTTTCGGCGATGGATCACAGAACTGTGAGCGGTCCTCGCGTGACCCCGTATTGGCCCGTCGCCTTGAGGTCTCGCCAGAGCTTTTTGACGTCTCGGCGGCCCTCCAGGGCCTCGCGATAGAGCCGAACAATCCGCTCGACGGAGGCCGGATTCTCGTCCAGGAACTCGATCCGCAAGTGCCTGGCTCCCCTGGAGATCAGTCGAGGCAGGAACTCGGCGGCGGTCTGGGGTGTTGCGTTGAAGAGGGTGTTTCGACACCCGACGTCGGCCGTGAGCGGATGCTCGGCCCCGACCCGGTCGCGCAGCTTCACCTCGTGGTGATCGCAGGGGCGTCCGCAGTTGGTGTGATCCGTTCCCGGCGAGAGGAAGGCGCAGAATACGCAGTGCTCCATATGGAACATGGGGATTCGCTGGTGGATCACCACCTCAATCCACGATGACGGGACCGCGCCCAGCAGGTCGAAAAGCTGGTCGATGTTGAGATCGTAAGAGGCCGTCACGCGGAGAGCGCCTCGACGCCGGAGCCGATCGACGGTCAGCGGATTGGCGGCGTTCAGCGAGAAGTCGGCGAGGAATGGGACGCCATGACTGGAGCAGAAATGCATCCCGCCGGCGTTGCGGACGAGCAGTCCGTCGGCGCCCCGACCGGCGAGGTAGTTGAACAGGTTCGCCTCGCCCGGCTTCTCGATGCGGGGGGTTGCCAGGTAGATCGTGGCTCCGCCGCGATGCGCCGCCGCGACGGCGTCGGTATATCGCTTGATCTCCTGAT
>DAHZZC010000568.1 GCA_027435495.1 Planctomycetales bacterium | reverse complement strand
CCTGGGAGCGCGGGCGTCCCGCCCGCATGTCTTTGCGGGCCTGCATATCTTCACGAGGCTGGCTGGCTGTGTGGGCGGGCGGGACGCCCGCGCTCCCAGGGGGCCCAAAGGTGTCCGACCTTCTATTCGTATCTGTATCTGTATTTGACCCCTTTACGCGGGTGTGGAATCTGGAATCTGGATTCCAGATCGACGCCATATCTAGGTTTTCAAGGCCGATCCTCCCTCATCCCGGGACGAGCCGACCGCGCCCGATGGGTCCTGGTCTGGGCCTCCGCGCGCCAGGCGATGGCGAGGCGGTCGAACCCGGCCCGGTCGGCGAGGTCGGCCAGGTCGGCCGCCGACCTCGGGTCGTCCGGGTTCTTGAGATCGTCGGCGAGCCGTCGGCCCAGCGGGACCGGCTCGATCGCCTCCCGGATTCGGGCGACGGATTCGGCCGCTCGGCGGGCCTCGCCGTTCCGGCCGATCCGCCGGAGCGCCCGGGCCAGCCGGTACCACGATCGCCAGTCTGACGGAACCGCGCGAACGGCCTCCGCCAGCACAACGGCCGCATCCTCGGGTTGCTGGTCGTATTCCAGCGCCCATCGCCCGCGAAGCTGGAGATAGCGTGGGTCGTCACGTCGGTTGACCGGCCAGGCGTCGAGCGCCGATCGGCCCCGATCCGGCTCGCCCGCCTCGGCCATCGCGGTGGCCAGCGCCGCCCTGGCTCCGAGATGCTCCGGATGCGTCTCGACGATCGATTCCAGCTCGGCGAGCCGGGCGTCGCGGTCGGGGTCGCCGTCGGCCGGCTGTTCGGCGATCCGCCGGATCAGGGCGACCCGCGCGTCGACGTCGTTCGGATCGGTTCGAACCCAACGCGCCAGCGTCCGCCGGGCGTCCGCGTCGGGGACATCCGCCAGCAGAGCCAGCGTCAGCTCGCGCAGAACCGCCCCACGCGCCTCGGTCGGGACACGGTCAAACGCCCCCCAGGCGAACCGCTCGGCGTCGATCCGCCGATCCTCAGCCCGGAAAATCTCCAGCAAGATCCGCCAGCCCTCCGCGCTGGCGGGATCCTTCTCGATCGAGAGCCGCAACGCCGCCTCGGCCCCCGCTGCCCGACCGACCGCCAGCGCGGCCCGGGCCTGAGAGAGCCAGGTCGCGGCCGTCGCCGAATCGGTCGCGTTGAGCGCGGTCCAGGCCCGGAGCGCGGCCTCCCGGTCGCCGGAATGCTGGGCACGCTCGGCCTCGGACCGGAGGTCCGCCGGCATCCGAGCCGCCAGCCACCCCAGCGCCGCCATTGCCAGAACGACCGCCAATCCGACCAGGATCGGCCCTCGCCCTCGCCATTTCGATCGCGATCGCCGCGGCTCTCGATTCGAGGTCCGGGGCGCCTCGGCCCGCCGGGACGATCGCGATCGAGACGGTGAACGTCGGGGCATCCGGTTCCTCGTGTCGAGAATGGTTAGGAGAACGTCTGCTCAAGGATTCAAATCCGCATCAAAGCCGATCGACTGGCCCGGGACGAGGCGATCGGAGGCAATGGTCAGCCGCGGCGATCGGCCGCCCGCGGCGATCTCGTCGGTCCGCGACTCGCCCGGCAAGAGCCCTTTCAGCGATCGCGATGACCGGACGCCATTGACCGCGAGGAAGGCGTCATGATAGATCGGCGCCACGCCCCGGTTCGTCACCGTGAGCCGCGATCGCGATTCGCTCGCCTCGAACGCCGTGATCGCGAACCGATACCCGCACGCCATACCGGCCGACCGGATCCGGTCGAACGTCCGGTATTTCGGCTGATCATTGGCGATCAGGAACGTCAGGTGAAACGCCGCTGCCGCCTTCTCAAAGGGGATGCCGTGCGGGCCGGCATCGGCCAGCGCCTCCTGCTGATCGTGCTTCGTATAGTAGCTGAATTCCCCGCCCGCCGGGGCGATCTTCCATCGGTCGCGGTCGAGAATCTCCCAGCGAGGCTCATTGATTCGGGCATGTTGTTCACATAAAAAAGAATCGTCAAAGACGCCGAAGGCCAGCTTCCGGAGATCGTCGCGATCGGGGAACGGGGCATATTCGTCGTCGGCCGCGTTGATCGAGAGCATCCAGGGCGTCCGTTGAAAGAGAGTGGCGAGCCGGAGCGCGAACGCCGATTGAAACGCCTTGTCCGGGAAGGTTTTCCCAAGCACCCTCGGGCCCTCGTAAATGTGGTACTCGGCCCAGAGACCAAAGCCCGTCTCGATGAACGCGAGCCTCGGGTCGTTGTCGTACCGCTCGGCCAGCTTCTCGTAAAATTCGAGGGTGAATTCCTGAAGCGCCCGATGCGACCAGTCGGGGAACATCGTCGGCTTCCCCTCGGTGATCCCTCGGGTTTCGTGGTAGTCCCGCATCGCCCGGATGTAGTCGGGGACCGTCGTCGGATTCCCCGGATAGACATAATAAAAACGGACGATCGCCTGATGCTGGCGCTGCGCGACGCGGTCGAGCAGGCGGTCCATCACGCGCCAGTTGTAGACGCCCCGCCGCTTCACGATGTCGGAATATTTCATGTAACTATATTCGAGCTGCACGGCGTCGGTTCGATTGTGCTCGGAGGTTGCCCAGAGGACGAGGCCGGTCATCGGCTGAACGCGATCGACGCGAGCCCGGAGCGCGACGGGGTGCATGGTCTCGTCGCCCGCGTCGACCTGGGTGCTGGCGAGGCTGAGAATCATCAACATCGCCGCGAGACGCGATCTGGCGAGCTTCGATCGGGCGGGCATGGTCGACGGACCCTCGCGGGGGTTAAAATTCCGGTGCTGCGGTTGGAACATTGTAACGGAAGGGCCGATCCGACGATGAGTGTTGTCCGGCTGATCCCGATGGGCGTGGGCGAGGCGTTCTCGGCCCGGCATTACACGACCTCCCTGGCGCTCGGTTCTGGTGACCGATGGTTGCTGATCGACTGTCCGCATCCGATCCGGAAGATGCTCCGCGAGGGCTCCGAATCGGCCGGGCTCGCCAGGCCGCTCGACATCGGGGATTTTGATGCGGTCGCCGTCACGCACCTGCACGCCGACCACGCCTCGGGCCTGGAAGACTTCGCCTATTTCGCCCACTTCGGCCTCGGCCGGAGGGCGAGGATTCTGATGCATCCGATGGCCTCGGATCGGCTCTGGAGCGGAATGCTCGCCGCGGGGATGGAACGGGTTCAGTTCGATCCCGACCAGCCGCCGATGACGAAATCGCTCGCCGATTACTTCGACCTGGTGGACCTCGACGAGTCACGTCCGGTCGAGTGTGGACCGTTCGCGATCGAGTGCCGGCGGACGATCCACCCGGTGCCCTGTTATGCCCTCCGAATCCGGACCGCCGGCCGGGTTTTTGGCTTCAGTGCCGACTCCGCGCACGATCCCGGCCTGATCGACTGGCTCTCGTCGGCCGACCTGATCGTCCACGAGGCGACCGACCTGGCCGAATCGCGCGTGCACACGCCCTGTTCGAGGCTCGCCGCGTTGCCGGAGTCTCTCCGATCGAAGATCCGGCTGACCCACCTTCCCGACGATTTCGACGCCTCGACATCCGGGATCGAACCGCTGCGCGAGGGGCGCGTGTATTTCGTCTGATCCATGAGGCGGTGGAACCGGGCGCGGCCCGGCGTGCCGTGCCGATCGCCGGAGGGACGGGACCCCGCGATGATGGGTCTTCAACCGTCCCACTTGCCGGCGGCGCGGATGGCTTTTTCGACGGCCTCGCGATAAGGCGCAGGGATTGGCAGGGAGATCTGCATCCCCAGGGCCTTCGCGGGGCGTTGATCGGGATCGGCGAGCAAGCCGGGCGTCTCATACTCGACGAGATTCAGATAGACGATGAGCTGGCCGGGCTGGAACGGCGACCAGTGACAACGACGGATCTCGTCCCACGAGCAGAAGCCGTAGCTCCAGTTGTTGGATGGTGATCGTCTCCGAGCGAGCCGACGCTTGTCGAACTTGATCCCGTCCTTGAAGACGGCGAAGGCGGGAGTCACCCACCCGCACCAGAGGATCAGGAAAAACGTGGCCAGTTGCGCGAGCCCCATGAGGAACGCAAAGCTTGCGTCCTCAGGGGCGGAGTGGACAAATGGGTACAGATTCCAGGCGACCCCGATGAAAAAACCCAGGGCGCACAAGGTGGTGAAGAGGAGTGTTCCCCATCCCCGCGGCATGCTGACGATGGGTCGACGGCCGATACGGTCGAGGTCGGGGTCGGGGTCGGGGTCGAGGTCGTGAAGCGTGGGGTTCATGGGAGTTTCCCCGAAGGACCCGTGCCCGCGGG
>DAHZZC010000567.1 GCA_027435495.1 Planctomycetales bacterium | reverse complement strand
TGGTGACGATCAGCGCCTCGCCGCGATCGATCCGGAGGATCACGCCCGACCCGATCGCCCGGCCTCCCAGCAGCGCCATCCCCTCCCGACGCTCGATCAGGACGTTCGCCCGCATCGCCCGCTGGAGCGGCGCGTCGAGTTCGCGAATCGAGTCGATGTCTGGTGGGCCGCCCATCATCGGCTCGCTGACCATCGCGGGCAGCGAGATCGTCGACAGCAGGATCGCCCAGAGGCCGACGTCGACCACCCCGAGCAGGAGTCCCGGAACGGCCAGCCCAAGCCCTCGGCGGGCGCCCGACTGGATCGCGCCGAGGGCCAGGACGCCCAGGAGCACCGCGACCACGCCCGTCAATAGCCCGAAAAGCGGGATGCCGGCGATCCCACAGACCAGCGAGGCGATCGCGAGCCGGCTCATCGGGACCCGGCGAGACTCAGCGGGACACGGCGGGGGGCCGTTCCGGGCCATGCGATGCGGCAACCCGCTTGCTGCCAGGGGAATCGCACGATCGATCTCGTTCGCCGTGATCCGGAGGACCGGACCGACTTCGTCGGATTTGAGGACCGCCCGACACGCCGGTGCACATTGATACGACCCGCAGCCGTCGTGCGCTTCCCAGCACGGTTCGTGATGCACCGTCCCGCACGACCGGCAAACGACGACCGCCTCTCCAAGTCCAACCTCGGTGCCGCAGTGGGGGCAGCCCAGGCCCGCCTCGCGCTCCGAGGCTGCCACCGATCTGCCCATCGAAGCGCCCAAGGGCCCCTCCCTCCGATCGCTCGCGACCGGTCATCGCGAGAACAGCATCACGCCCAGGATCAGAATGGAATATAAGATCGAAATCCCGATCGCGGAATACCCCATGACCGCGTAGATCGGCCCGGCCCTCGCAATCATCTCCCTTTTCGGGATCACAATGAGCGGCGCGACGAACACCATCACCGGCGCCGGGCACCCCAGGATGCTCAGGACGAAGATCGCAACCACGGTCGCCCGGGTCGCCTGGAGCCGCTCCTCGCGGTCGACCTTGCGGCGGAGATCCTTCAGGCTGAGGGGATCGACCGTGTCGAAATCCGTCCCGCAATATCGGCACCGGAGAGCGATGGCCTTGATCGACTCGCCACAGGCCGGGCATTTCTTGGTGTCGCCCCAGGCCGAGAGCGGAACCTCGGCAGGTGACGCCTTCTCGGCCTTCGGGGCGTTCTCGCACCCGTAGGTCGCGCAGCCGCCGACATCGTCCCAGCACTCGCGATGGTGAACCTGCTCGCAGAGCGGACACGTAAGAAGGGGCTCGCCAGCCCCGATGGTCGTCTGGCAGATCGGGCAGATGGCACCAACCCCAACCGGTGCCGAGAGATCGGAGGCGACGATCGACCCGACGCCCGGAAGGGGCAGATCCGCCTTGCACCTCGGGCACCGGGCGGCCACCGCGGCCGGAGCGTCGGGAACCCGTACGCGGGCCCCGCACTGACACGAGACAACGGCTGGCATCGGCCCACATCCCCCGATCCATCCCACACCAAAGCCCTTGACAGGATCATCCTAGCATGACACCGGCCCATCGAGAACGGGGCAGTACCGCCATGTCCGGCAGGTCGCATTCGGCCACTTCAGGACCACGGAAATCCGAATTGTTTCCGGACTTGTAGTCTCTTGACGACCCAACATGTCGCAGATACGTTGAGGCCTCCAATTCTCCGCATCGCCTTTCTTCGTGTGGGAGTTTCTCGTCATGCTCGGATCGAGAGAACGCCGAGGCTTCACGCTGATCGAACTCCTTGTGGTCATCGCGATCATCGCGGTTCTGATCGCTCTGCTGCTACCCGCGGTCCAGGCGGCCCGCGAGGCCGCTCGCCGCGCCCAGTGCGTCAACAACCTCAAGCAACTGGGCTTGGCCTGCCACAACTACCACCAGATCGCCAACCAGTTCCCGTCGAACCTCTACCTGCACCCCTGCTACGCCACGAATACCTACTACTGGAACAACTCGAGCTGGATCGTGTTCGTCCTTCCCACGATGGAACAGCAACCGCTCTACAACAATATTAATTTCAGCTTCATGTGGGGGACTTACCAGATCTGTAACTGGAGGCAAGGGCTGGGCCAGCAGAACTCGACCGTCCGCATGACGGTGATCAACGGGCTCCTCTGCCCGTCGGACCCAAGCCCGGCCATCGACGCGGTCAACTCGGACGAGGTGATCGGCCAGCAGGCGGCGGGGACCTCGTACGTCGGGAGCGTCGGCGACAATTGCCTGGCGTGCGGCGCCCCCGCGGGCACTCAGATTTTCTGCGCCTCGCAGGGGTATTACTGCCGGGGGTCGCAGCTCGGCGATCCGGCGAGCATCACCCAGCCGCCCTCCAACTCCACCGGAACCGGTATCTTCTGGCGGCAGGACTGGGGTGTCAGCATCGCGGGGATCACCGACGGGACCTCCAACACCTTCCTGGCCGGCGAGCAGATCATGGGGGTGACCATGTGGAACGAGTGGTGCGAGGCCAACGCCTCGGTCGGCTCGACCGCGATCCCACTCAACTACCTGGCGCCGAACGTGAAAATCGTGCCCGGCCAGGGCAGCATTAATGTCAAGACAGGCGGCAGCGACGTGGGCACCTGGTTCCACTGGTACAGCTTCCGGAGCATGCACCCCGGCGGTGCCAACTTCGCCTTCTGCGACGGCTCGGTGAAGTTCATCAAGAACTCGATCAACATGTTCACCTATCAGGCTCTCAGCACCCGGGCCATCGGCGAGGTCATCTCGTCCGACTCGTACTGATCGGGTGAGCAAACCTCGTCGTGGCGTGGAAGCGGATTGACCAGGCGAGTCGCGCCGGGAGAATCTTGCGACGCGACTTGCTCGTCGAACATCAGGCGGAGAATTCAGCGATGCGATCGCAAAACCGTACCGGCGTCGATCGCCGGCGGATCTTCCTTGCGCCCTTTCTCGGACTCGCCCTGCTCTTGCCGATGGGCTGCGGGGACGCCGGCGGGCCGGAGATGGCGTCCGTCTCGGGGAAGGTGACCTACAAGGGCAAGCCCGTCACCAAGGGAACCGTCTCGTTCGTGGCCACGAAGCCGGGCCAGCGGAACGCCACGGGCATGATTGACCAGACCGGAGCCTACAAGTTACAGACGGAGAACCCCGGCGATGGCGCCGAGGTCGGCGATTACGAGGTTTCCATCTTCTCGCATGAGGAGGAGATTCTCGATTATACTCCAAAGACGCCCGTGAAGGTCGAGCGGACGATCCCCGAGAAGTACGAGGACCCAAAGAAGTCGGGCCTGAAGCGCACGGTCAAGCCCGGGTCCAACCCCTTCGATTTCGACCTGACGGACTGATCCGCCGCGGCCCATCGGCAAGGCCCCGGCGGCGGGCCGCGGACCCCTTGCGGAGGACGCCGATGGATAGAGGATACGGCCGCCAGCATCATCCGACCGCCGCGGAACGGCGGTTCGCGGTCCTGGCCCTCGCGACGATCGGATGGCTGGCGGGCGAGAGCCTCGCCCGGGCGGGCGACCGACCTCGCCCCGTCGACTTCGCGCACGAGATCGCTCCGATCATCCGGGACCATTGCGCGGGCTGCCACACCAACGGCAAGTACAAGGGCTCCTTCTCACTCGACACCCGCGAGGCCATGCTCCGGTCGGAGTCGGTGGTCCTGGGCAAGTCGGCCCAGAGCGAACTGATCGAGCGCGTCCTCTCCAACGAGCCTGACTTTCGGATGCCGCAGAAGGGGCCAGGACTCACCGCCTCCGAAATCGAGAGGCTCCGCGCCTGGATCGACGGCGGCGCCTCCTGGGAGCCGGGGTTCAGCTTCAAGGTCTCGCGATATGTGGCGCCGCTGAAACTTCGGCACCCTGTGCTTCCCGCCGCCCGCGACGGCCGCGACCACCCGATCGACCGGCTGGTGGACTCCTACCTCGACGCCCACAAGATCCCGCGCCCCAGGCCGATCGACGACGCCGGTTTCGCCCGCCGGCTGTTCCTCGACGTGATTGGCCTCCTGCCGCCACCCGGCGAGCTGGAAGCCTTCGTGAAGGACGAATCGACCGGCAAGCGAGCCCGGCTCATCAGGCGCGTCCTGGACGACCAACGGGCCTACGCCGACCACTGGCTGACCTTCTGGAACGACCTGCTCCGCAACGACTACAAGGGCACGGGCTACATCGACGGGGGCCGCAAGCAGATCTCCGCCTGGCTCTATCAATCGCTGATCGACAACAAGCCGTACGATCGGTTCGTCCGGGAGCTGATCAGCCCAAAGCCCGAGTCGGAAGGATTCATCAAGGGGATCAAGTGGCGCGGCCGGGTCAACGCCAGCCAGGTCCGCGAGATCCAGTTCTCACAGAACGTCTCGCAGGTCTTCTTCGGGATCAACATGAAATGTGCGTCGTGCCACGATAGCTTCATCGACCGATGGAAGCTCGACGACGCCTACGGCCTGGCCGCGGTGATCGCCGAGTCGCCGCTGGAGATTGCCCGGTGCGACAAGCTGACCGGACGAATCGCCGCGCCGAAGTTCCTCTGGCCCGAACTGGGCTCGATCGACCCAGCCTGGCCCCAGGAACGCCGGCTGGAGAAGCTGGCCGGGATGGTCACCCACCCCGATAACGGCTGGTTCGCCAGGACGATCGTCAATCGGGTCTGGCATCGGCTGATGGGCCGGGGGATCGTCCATCCGGTCGACGTGATGGCCAACGAGCCCTGGAGCCCCGACCTGCTCGATTACCTGGCGAGGGACCTCGTCGACCACGATTACGACCTGAAGCGATTGATCGGGCAGATCGCGGAGTCGTCGGCCTACCAGTCGAGCCCGGCCATCGCCAGTGAGGCGGATCAGCCCGACGGCCCGGCCTTCCGCGGCCCCCAGGTGAAACGGATGACCGCCGAGCAGTTCGTTGACGCTCTCTGGTTGCTCACGAAGACAGCGCCGGCGAAGGCCGACGCGGCCGGACGCCCCCCCTGCGAGGCGACGGCGCCCGAGCATCGTTTCATCCGGGCCTCGCTAATGAGTTCGAACGAGCTGATGCGATCGCTCGGCCGACCGAACCGCGAGCAGGTCGTCACAACCCGAGGCGACGTCCTGACGACGCTGGAGGCGCTTGACCTCTCGAACGGCCAGCTCTTTAACGATACGCTGGCAAGGGGCGCGGCGAACCTGATCCGATCCCGTCCCGGAGCCACCGCCGACGAGTGGATCGATTCGCTCTACTTGCAGGCGCTGGGGCGTCGGCCCGCCTCAGGCGAACGGGCCACGGCCCGGGAGTTGCTCGGCAAGCCAGCGACCGCTGAGGGCCTTGCCGACCTGCTCTGGGTTGTGACCGTTCTCCCCGAATTCCAGCTCATCCGATAGGGAGGCGAGCCGATGTTCGTCGATGATCCGATCCGAGGGGCGGACGGGAGCCGTCGCGCGTTCCTCCGCGCGATGAGCGCGGCGACCGCCGCGGCCCTGGCCGGCGGTGAGCCGGTCCCGGTTTCTGCCGCCGAGACGGTCCGGCAGCCTGAGCCGACGGCCGACACCATGATCCTGCTCTGGCTGGCCGGCGGTATGGCCTCGCCCGAGACCTTCGATCCCAAGCGGTACACGCCCTACGAAATCGGCGTCCCGGCCGAGAAGATTCTCTGCACGTTTCCCTCGATCCCGACGGCTCTCGACGGCGTGAGGATCTCTCAGGGGCTGGAGCACACGGCCTCGGTGCTGGATCGGGGCGTTCTGATTCGCTCGCACGTGGTGGCCGACCTGGGGAACATCCTCCACTCGCGGCACCAGTATCACTGGCATACCGGGTACGTCCCGCCGCAGACCGTGGCGGCGCCGCATCTGGGGGCCTGGGTCGCGAAGGTGCGTGGACCGAGGAACCCCGCGATCCCGGCCTTCATCAACATTGGTCAGCGGCTGGAGGGACACGGAGAAGTTGAGGAGTTGAAGGCGTTCACGACGGCCGGCTTCTTCGGGAGCGAGTACGGCCCGTTCAACATCCCGTACCCGCTCGACGCGATCGCCGCGGTCCGCCCGCCCCGGGGCGTCGACCGTGATCGGTTCTCGCGTCGCGAACGGGCCTATCGACAGTTGATGGACGAGGGCCCGCTCGCCGAGATGGCGAGCGACTACCACCGGCAGTCGGTCGTCCGGGCGATGGACAACGCCTACCGGCTACTCAACTCCCCCGAGCGTGAGGCGTTCGACCTCACGAAGGAGCCGAAGGCGATCTTCGACCGCTACAACACCGGCCGATTCGGCCAGGGCTGCCTGCTCGCCCGCCGGTTAACCGAGGCCGGCGCCCGGTTCATTGAGGTGACGACCGAGTACGTCCCGTTCCTGAGCTGGGACACGCATGAGAACGGGCACGCCACCTACACCGAAATGAAAAAACAGATCGACCAGCCAATCGCTCAACTCATCCTCGACCTGGAGGAGCGCGGGCTGCTCGATCGGACGCTGGTCGTGGTCGCCAGCGAGTTCAGCCGGGACATGATGATCGAGGGCGTGCCGGGGAGCACGGCGAAGGACCAGTCGCGTGCGAAGGCCGACGTGATGCAGAAGCCGATCCACTACGGCCTGCACCGCCACTTCACCGGCTCAGGCTCGGTTCTGATCTTCGGGGGAGGATTCCGCCGCGGCCTCGTCCACGGCGAGACAGCGCCGGAACGCCCGCTGGTGGTGACCCGCGACCCGGTCTCGATCCCCGACCTGCACGCGACCCTCATGCACGCGATGGGGATCGGACCGAAGACCGCCTTCGACGTCGAGAAGCGGCCGTTCTACGTCACGAAGGACGGCAAGGGAGAGCCCATCAAGGCCCTGCTCGCCCGGGCCTGATCGGCCCCGGGCGGCCCGCTGAATAAAGAGGTAATCCGAGGGCCCCGGCCGATGCGCCGGGGCCTCA
>DAHZZC010000566.1 GCA_027435495.1 Planctomycetales bacterium | reverse complement strand
CGATCGTCCGCGAGCTCGGCCCGGTGCTGGCCGCCACGATGCTCGCAGGCCGGGTCGGATCGAGCATGGCCGCCGAGCTCGGCACGATGCGCGTCACCGAGCAGATCGACGCCCTGTCGGCGCTGGGGACGAATCCCATCTATTACCTCGTCGTGCCCCGGTTCCTGGCCTGCGTGCTTTTGATCCCCCTGTTGACGCTCATGGGCGACTTCATGGGAGTCATCGGCGGCGCCGCGGTCTCGACGCAGATCCTCAACGTCGACTCGTTCGCCTACTGGAAGCACACCCGCGACTTCGTCGACAGCCTGGACATCTTCGCCGGGGTGTTCAAGAGCTACTTCTTCGGCGCGGCGATTGCCCTGATCAGTTGCCATCGGGGGTTCAACTCGAAGGCGGGGGCCGAGGGCGTGGGCCGCGCGGCGACCGAGGCGTTCGTCTTCTCGTTCATCGTGATCCTGTTCCTCGACTTCGTGCTGGGGCTGCTGTGGAACAGCATCTACAGCGCCATGTATCCCCAGGCCGAGGGCCTCCTATGAACCACGACAGCGCGGCCGAGGTCGAGGGCGCTCGCAAGGACGACGGCCTGATCGCGCTGCGCGGTGTGACGATGCGATTTCGGTACCAGACCGTGCTGAAGAACATCGACCTGACGATCCGGCGCGGCCAGACGGTCTGTATCATCGGCGAGAGCGGTTGCGGCAAGACGGTGATGCTCAAGCTGATGATCGGGCTGCTTCACCCGACGAACGGTCGGGTCGAGTTCGACGGTGCGGACGTGGCCACACTGAGCGGTCCGGACCTGGTGAAGATGCGGCTTCGGTTTGGGTTTTTGTTCCAGATGGCGGCCCTGTTCGACAGCCTCTCGGTCTTCGATAACGTGGCCTTCGGGCTGCGGGAGCACCGTGTCTGCGATGAGGAGGAGGCGCATCGGATCGTCTTCGATCGGCTCAAGGAGGTGGGGTTGCCGGTGGGGGTGGAGTCGAAGAAGCCGGCGGAGCTTTCCGGCGGCCAGCGGAAGCGGGTCGGGCTGGCGCGGGCGTTGGCGATCAACCCCGAGGTGATGCTCTACGACGAGCCGACGACCGGACTCGACCCGATCATGAGCGACGTGATCAACGAGCTCATCTTGCAGACCCAGCAGACCAAGAAGACGACGGGCGTGGTGGTCACTCACGACATGAAGACGGTCACCAAGGTGGCCGACCGGGTCGTGATGCTCTACCCGCTGTCTCGGTTGGAGCCGGGGGAATCGCAGGTCCTCTACGATGGCCCGCCCGAGGGCCTGGAGGACTCGCCTGACCCGAGGGTCGGCCAGTTCGTCCGCGGCGAGGCCGGCGAGCGGCTCCGCGAGATGGCTCTCCAGCGTGACGGCGGTGGTCGATAACCCAGCCCAGTCCCATTTTCGAATCGATCCGGGCCCCGGGCGGCCCGCCCTTGAACGGGTGGCCCGCGCCGTCGGTCGTTGCCAGGTGAGGTGGATCAGGCCATGAACGAACGGGTCATGCAGTTCCGGATCGGCTTGTTCGTGATCGTCTCGGGCCTGGTCCTGACGATGATGGTGGTCTGGTTCGGCGAGACGCCCTCTTTGCTGCGCGATCAGGTCTACCTGAAGGTCCGATACTCCGAGGCGCCCGGAGTCCTCGAAGGGGTCCCGGTGCGCAAGAGCGGCATCCGGATCGGCGAGGTGGTCGCGATTACCTTCGACGAACGCCCCGGTCAGCCCGAGGGCGTGATCGTCACGCTGGCGCTGGAGCATCGGTATCCGGTACGCGCCGGGTCGGCCCCAAAGCTCACCCGGTCGATTATCGGCGACGTCGCCATCGACATGGAGCCGGGCACCGGCGAGGAATTCCAGCCTACCGGAAAGACTCCCATGTCGGCGCCGGTCATCGAGGGATCCGTGGCGCCCGACCCCTCGAAGGCCCTGGCCGCCGCGACCAAGGCGTTTGAAAAGGCCGGCGACACCCTCGAATCGATCAACGCCGCTGCCGCCGGTCTTGCCAAGCTCACGAACAGCGCCGACAAGCTCGACAATCTGCTGATGACCTGGCACGACACCGGCCAGAATGTTTCGAACGCGGCCCGGGGGATCAACCGCTTCATCGCCGAGAACGAGGGGAACTTCCAGCCGGCGCTGGCCGACCTCCGCTCGGTCGGCCAGAAGATCAACACCGCGCTCGACGCCGAGGCGGTGAAGAACCTCCGCGAGGGGATCAACCGGTTCTCCAACGCCGCGGCGCAGATCGACGCCGAGCTCGCGGCACTCGATCCGGCGCTCAAGGAGATCGGGGCACCCACAAGCCGGCAGTCGCCCCGGACCGACATCGGCCAGGCGGTCCGCCGGCTGAACATGGTTCTGGCCGACGTCTCGCTGCTGACCAACAAGCTCCGGACGCCCAATGGAACGCTCAACTCCGAGGGGAGTCTTCAAAAGCTCCTGATTCGGACCGACCTTCACGACAACCTCAACGCGATGGCGCAGTCGGCCAACCAGGCGTTCCTCCAGCTCAAGGTGGTCCTCGGCACGCTCCGGACGTTCGCCGAGAAGGTCTCGAATGACCCGGGTGTCCTGGGTCGAGGAGCCTTCAACCGCCAGTGATCGCGGGACGACGGCGATCGTGGTACGATCGCCCCCTCGTGACGCCGATAACGACCCGCGCACAGGAACACGAGCGATGTCCGAGACCCTGGCTGACCGGCTGGCTGCGTTCGCGATCGCGACGCGATTTGAGAACCTCCCGAGGGGCGTGGTGGTCGAGGCCCGCCGCCGCCTGCTCGACTCGCTCGGATGTGCCGCCGGAGCCCTGCACGAACCGGCTCCGACGATCGCGCGAAAGACCGCCGGCCGGACGCGCGGCAATCCCTCGATCCCGATGATCGGCGGCGGCGAGGCGGCGCCCGACTGGGCGGCGTTTGCCAACGGCGTCCACATCCGATACCTCGACTGCAACGACACGTATCTCTCGCTCGAGCCCGCCCACCCGAGCGATAACTGGGCGGCGATCCTCTCAGCAGGAACCATCGCCGGCGCGGGCGGCAAGGACTGGATCACTGCGGCGGTGGTCGCCTACGAGGCGCAGTGCCGCCTCTGCGACGCGGCGAGTATCCGCGCCCGCGGCTGGGACCACACGACCTACGGCTCGATCTCGGCGACGCTCGCCGCCTCGAAACTGATGGGGCTCTCGCACGAGCAGACCGTTCACGCGCTCGGAATCGCCGTGACGACGGGCACGGCCCTCCGGATCACCCGGGCGGGCGAGCTCTCGATGTGGAAGGGCTGCGCCTTCGGCTCGGCCTCGCGCAACGGCGTCTTCGCCGCGATGCTCGCCGCCGACGGGATGACCGGTCCCGCACCTGTCTTCGAGGGGGAGATGGGCTTCATCGAACAGGTCTCCGGTCCCTTCAAACTGCCGAAGCTCGGCGGCCCAACCGCCGACGACTGGATGCTCCCGAAGACCTCGATCAAGTTCGTTCCGGCCGAGTACCACAGCCAGTCGGCCATCGCCGCGGCCTTCGAGCTGCGCCCGCAGATCGGCGACCCGGCCCGCATCCGGTCGATCGCGATCGCCACGTTCCGCGTCGCCGTCGAGATCATCGCCAAGGACCCCGAGAAGTGGCGTCCCAAAACGCGAGAGACGGCCGACCATAGTCTTCCGTACTGCACGGCGGTGGCGATGGTCGACGGCCGGATCACCGCCGATCAGTTCTCCGACGCCCGCCTCGCCGACCCCGCGCTGCGGGACCTCGTCGCGCGAACCACGGTGGTCGAGGACCCGAAGCTCACCGCCGGTTATCCCTCCGGCACGCCCAACCGCGTGACGGTCACCCTCGACGACGGCCGGACACTCGTCTCCGAAATCGCCTTCCCGCCCGGCCACGACAAGAACCCACTCAGCGACGACCAGCTCGCCGCCAAGTTCCACGGCCTCGTCGACCCGGTCCTCGGCCGCGACCGCGCCGATCAGATCCTCCAGCGCGTGGCCGGCCTGGAAGACGACCCGGCGCCCCAGCGGACTCTTGAGCTGTTGACGCTCTGAGTTGCCGTTGACAGGAACCGCCGATCGGCCATCATTCGCCAGTCGGCGGGCCCCACTTTGGGAGGGGTCGCGCGCTCCAGGGACGGGGACGTGGCATGCTCTTCAATTCCTACGCGTTCGCGATCTTCTTCGCCGCGCTCTTCCCGGTCTACTGGACCCTCGCCCGATGGCCCCGGGCGCAAAACGTCCTGCTGCTGGGCGTCTCTTATTACTTCTACTCGCGGTGGGACACCTGGTTCCTCGGCCTGCTCGTCTTCTCGACCGTGATGGACTACACCTGCGGCCTGCTGGTCGCTCGCGAGGACTCGCCCGGGCGTCGCAAGGCGATCGTCGCCGTGAGTATGGTCCTGAACCTGGGGATGCTCGCGTTCTTCAAGTATTTCGACTTCTTCGCTCCTAGCCTGCGCACGGCACTCGCCTCGGCCGGACTACCGATTCCAGGTCCCTGGCTCGAATTCGCGATGCCGATCGGTATCTCGTTTTATACGTTCCAGTCGATGAGTTACGTGATCGACGTCTACCGGCGCGAGATCCCGCCGACCCGGAATTTCGTCCAGTTCGCGGCCTTTGTCTCGTTCTTTCCGCACCTGGTCGCCGGGCCGATCATGCGGCCGACCACCCTGCTTCCGCAGATCCAGAGACCCCGCCGATTCGATTTGCAGCAGTTCTATCAGGGCTCGTACCTCGTCTTCTGGGGCCTGATCCAGAAGGTGGTGATCGCGGATAACCTCGCGCCCATCGTCGATGAACTGTTCCTGGACTCCACGGGACTCCACGGGACTTCTGCGCTCCTCGGTATCTACGCATTCGCATTTCAGATTTATGGCGATTTCGCCGGATACACCGACATCGCCCGGGGCATCTCCAAGTGCCTCGGCTTCGAACTTGCACTCAACTTCGACCTCCC
>DAHZZC010000565.1 GCA_027435495.1 Planctomycetales bacterium | reverse complement strand
GGCCACCATGGCGCGGAAGCTGGCCCCTATCGACGCGCCAATCACCTGGGCCGCCTGGAAGGACCCGGGCGAGCGGATTTCCCCTTGCCGGAGCAGCAGCCGATCCTGCTGGTCGATCGTGAAAACATCGGTCGTGCCGCCCCAGTCGACCGCCACCGGCGCCGGTTGAGGCAGTGGAGCGGCGTTGGGCGGGGGCAGGGCCTGATCGGTCATCGACCCAAGGCGAACAACCACCGGGCCGCCGGCGGTCGTCACCATCGCCATGTCGGGAACTCCGTCGCCGTTGAAGTTGCCATTCACGGCGCCGATCGGCTCGACCCCCTGCGGGACTACCATCGGAGATGTCGGTGCCCCAGATAGGTTCAAGCGGATGATGTAGGCATCGGTGGACTGCGAGCTGAGAGCGTCGAGGACGTAAGTCCCAGGGATCGCCACCGAGGGGAAGGTTCGGAGAATCGTGATCGGCGCGCCAACCGCCATCGACTGCGGCGGTGCGAAGACACCGCCGCCGAGGCTCAGCAGGACCGTGACCTGCCCGCTCAGCTCGTCGCTGACGGCGATGTCGGTACGACCGTCGCCGTTGAAGTCAGCCGCGACCAGCGACGACGGCGCCCGGCCGCCGTAGTTGATCGTTTCGGGCACGAACCCGCCTCCAGGTGTTGCCAGCAGGACCGTTAGCGAGCCCGAGCCGCGGTTGGCCGTCACCAGGTCGAGCCGGCCGTTGCCGGAGAGGTCGGCGGCCACCATCGCCACCGGTTCAACCCCAACCGGGTAGAACACGGCCGGGGCAAACGTCCCGTTGCCCAGACCCGCGAGCACCGCGACGTGATTCGAGCCGGTGTCGGCGACCGCCAGGTCGATCTGGCCGTTCCCGAAGAAGTCGCCCGCGACGATCGACTGCGGTAGCCCGCCAACCTTGTAGAAGACCGGGTTGGCGAACGTTCCGTCGCCAAGCCCGAGCAGCACCTCCACCTGGCCCGTACCGGCGCAGGTGATGGCCAGGTCGAGGTTGCCGTCGCCGTTGAAGTCCGCGGCGACCAGCCCCGTGGGGGCACTACCGACCCGGATCGTCTGGCCGGTCGAGAAGGTCCCGTCGCCGTTCCCCAGCAGGATCGTCACTGTGTCGTGGAGCGGGTTGGCGACGGCGAGATCCTGCCGGCCGTTGGCCGTGAAGTCGGCGGTGATGATCGCCACGTTGGTTGCGCTCGCGGAGATCGTCTCGGGCGCCCCAAATGCGGCGCCGCCCTGGTTGGGCAGGACGGTCACGCCTCCGGCGGCGTAGTCCGCGACCACCAGATCGAGCCGGCCGTCGCCGGTCAGGTCGACCGCCGCCGCGCCGAACGGCTCCGGACCGGCCGGTAGATCAACCGCCGGGGCAAATGTTCCGTCGCCGTTCCCCATCAGCACGCTGACGCTGTTGGTCGCCAGGTTGGTCGTCACCATGTCCAGCTTGCCGTTGCCGTTGAGGTCCGCCAGCGTGACTGAGAACGGCGTCCCGCCAACGGCCACGGTCCCGCCGTCGCGAAACGTCCCGTTTCCAACGCCCAGGAGGATCGTCACGGTCGACGGCCCGAACGAGCCAGGATCGGCGACCACCAGGTCGGGAATGCCATCGCCGTTGAGGTCGCCAGCGGCGATCAGGTTCGCGCCCGGACCAGCCGGGAAATACCGAGGCGTCGCGTACGAATTTGGCCCGGTCGGCACGAAGAGAGCGACCTCGCTTTGATTGACCGCGATGGCGATGTCGGGTCGACCGCCGGCCCCACCGCCGAAGTTGGCGACCACCGGGTTGCCAGGCTGGCTCCCGGTCGGCAGGTGGATCGGGTTCGAGAACGTCCCGTCGCCGTTCCCGTAGTAGATCGTCAGCGTCTCCGAGATGTAGTCGGATTCAACCAGGTCGAGCCGGCCATTGCCGTTGAGATCAGCCGCCGTGATGTACGTCGGCTGGATACCGGTGCTGAGCGTCTCGCCGGTTTGGAACGTTCCGTCGCCGTTACCCAGCAGGATCGAGATCGAGTCGCCGATCCGGTTGGTGACCGCCAGGTCGATCCGGCCGTTACCGTTGAAATCGCCGGCCGCCACGCCCCACGGACCCAGCCCGGTCGGAACCAGGATCGGCGCCCGGAACGTTCCGTCGCCACGGCCGAGCAGGATCGAAATGTCGTTGGCGCTGTAGTCGGGGACGATCAGGTCGGGGATGCCGTCGCCGTTGAGGTCCACCGCGATCACATTCGGACTGGCCGATGGTATCGACGGCGGCGCCGGCGGCTGGAAATTGCCGTTCCCGTTGCTGAGCAGAACGTAGACGTCGGTCGAGATCAAATCGGCCGCGACCAGATCGATCCGGCCGTCCCGGTTGAAGTCGGCCGCGGCCAGGCCGGTCGTCGACGTTCCGACCGGGATCGTGTGTCCGGTCGCGAACGTTCCGTCGCCGTTGCCCGGGAAGATCGTCACGTCTCCCGCGCCGTAGCTGCTCGCCGCGAGGTCGACCCGGCCGTTGCCGGTGAAGTCAGCCGCGACCAGTGAGAACGGATCGGTCGGCGCATGGAGGACTGTCGCAGGGACGAAGCCGCCCGCCTGGTGGTCGTAAAGCCGGACCGTATCGTCGCCGGCACAGGCGACGGCCAGCTCGGTGTGGCCATCCCCGTCGAAATCGGCGGCGATCACGGAGGTGGGCAACGAGCCGGTCGGGATCCGCTGCACGACGGCGAACGAGCCGCCGCCCAGGTTCTGGAGGATGTCGAGCATCCCGCCCTTGAAGTCGGCGACCGCCAGGTCGAGCCGGCCGCTCCCGGTGAAGTCGCCCGCCACTGACGAGATCAACCCGACCCCGACCGGGATCGTCGAGCCCTGAGAGAACGTCCCGTTGCCGTTGTTCACAAGAATCTGCACCCCGCCGCCGTTGAGATCGGTGACGGCGAGGTCGGGCCGGCCGTTCCCCACGAAATCGCCGATCGCCACCGACGATGGTTCGGAGCCCGCGGGGACCTCGATCGGCGCCTGGAACGTTCCGTCGCCGTTGCCCATCAGGATGGTGAGATCGTTCGAGCCGAGGTTGGCCGTGATGATGTCCTGGATGCCATTGCCGGTCAGGTCGGCCGTCGTGACGAAGGCGGGATTGAGCCCGACCGGGATGGCGATCGGCGGGCGGAACGTCCCGTCGCCGACGCCGAGATCCACCAGGATCTGGTTATCGTAGAAGTCGGCGACAATGATGTCGGGGATGCCGTCGCCGTTGAGGTCAGCGGTCGCCACGGCGTAGGCTCCGCCGATCGAGGTCAGATTCTGCGAGGGCGGCACGGCGGTCACGAACTGGGTCGAGAGCTGGAAAGTGCCGCCCGCGCCCAGCGACTGGACCATCAGGAAATAGTCGCCCGGGACGACGTGGAGCGCGACCTGATCGTTGGAAATCGTCGGTGAGGTGGCCTCACTCTGGATCAGCACATGGCCCTGTCCGTCGAGGAGCGAGAGCCGGGTCGCGGTTCCGGTCGGGTGGAGCAGGGCGGTCAGCAGGCCGTTGGCGTCGACAGCAACGTGATAGAGGGCCGTCGACCCCGAGGCGGCGAGTGCCCCTGTCACACCGGCGTTCGGGTCGATCGGGAGGTTCGAGGCCGCCGCGAGCAGGCCCGCCGCGGGCGCCGGGCATCGCCGCGATTCCAGAATCTCGATGCTGAGTAGGTGGCGCCGGCACGCCGCGCGGAGGCGTCTCATCGGGGAGCCCCTCCACTGGCATGAGTGTGGGAGCCGGCTGGTCGGCCGTGGAGCGTCTCAATCTGGAGAAAGCCGCGGGATCGCCGGATCGGCTCGATCGCGGCGTCGATGGCGACGACCTGGGCCCAGAACGTCGGCCGCTCGCCGGCAGGCATCGCCCGAAGGGCACGGGCGAGCAGCTCGACGGCCTCGACGCGAACACGGCCGGCGGTCGCCCAGTCGGCCGTCGACCGTGTGGGGTCGGATTCGAGGACGACCGCCGCCTGGCTCAGTACCCGCGCCGCGTTGTAGACCAGCCGGGGTTCGTCGGCCTCGACGCCGGCGGTTTTGATGGCCCCGATCGAGGCTCGGGCGTCCGCAATGGCTCGCCGGGCCTCGCGCTGCTGCACCAGGGCCATGGCCCGGCCGCCGAGCGCCCGGGCATCGGTCGGATCGAGGCGGATTGCCTCATCGAAGTCCCGCAGCGCTGGCGACGAGGCTCCGCTGAAGAGGTAGGCCCAGCCCCGGTGTGCGTACAGGGCCGATGTGGCCCGGCCCGTGCCGAGGGCGAGGGTATAGTCGGCGATGGCACGTTCGTAGGCCCCGCATCGCGCCAGGGCCAGGCCGCGTGCCTCGTGGAGCGCGGCCGACGTCCCGCCCCTCGCGATCGCGACGTCGAACGATCGGATGGCCTCCTCGAATCGCCCCATCCTGGCCAGCAGAGCACCCCGGAGCCGGTGAACGTCTGGGTCGTCGGGGCGGATTGCGGCCGCGCGGTCGCAGTCGGCCATCGCCTCGGCGCGCCGGCCCGATTGCTGGAGAAGTTCGGCGCGCTCCAGCAGGTCGACGCCCCGCGCCGGGTCGTTGGCCCGCGCCTCGTCGATGGCCCGGCCGAGGTCGGCGATCGCCAGGTTGGGCCGCGATCGGAGCCGATGCACCCGGGCCCTCGCTCGATGCAGAACCGCCTCGCGCGGGAACCGGTCGAGCGCCTGATCGAGCGCCTCGACGGCCTGGCCATGACGACCGAGCGCCTGATACGCCCGAGAGAGGTTCACATACGCCTGGAACCGATCGGGCCGCAACCCGATCGCCAAGCGGAAGTCATCGATGGCCGCCCTCGGCTGGTCGCGGCGGACACGCAGCACACCCCGATTGACCAGCATCGCATACCGAGCGTCGGGATCGAGCCCCAACTCGGCGGCGCGACGGAACTCGGCCTCCGCCAGGTCGAACTCGCCAAGCTCTCCCTCGGCGAAGCCCTTCAAAAGATAAGGCCAGACGAACCCTGGCCGGGTGGCCTGGCAGATGGTCAGCTCGGCCTGCGCCTCGGCGGGTCGGTGGGTCTTCAGGTGGCAGAGGGCGAGCAGATAATGTCCCCAGAAATGTTCCGGACGGGCCATCAGCAGCCGGTGGAACGCCGAGACCGCCGCCCGATACTCGTGCCGGCGATAGGCGGACTCACCTTCGAGGAAGTCGTCCACGGCCGAGACCGGCGCAAGGCTCGATTGCTCGGCTCGACGGCGGTCTTCCTCGGCGCCCGGATGGTCGCCGGCGGCCTCCCGATACTCCGCTCGGCGGAGGTAGTAAATCCGGGACGGCGCCCGGACCCTCGCGGCGCGTTCGAGAATCCGAACGGCCTCACGCGCCTGCTCGACCGAGTTCTCATCCGTGATCGGCTGCGAGACCGCCTCGGCGAGGATCAGCGTCAACTCGTAATAGCGATCCTCGATCGCCTGGACCTCCGACGAATCGAACGTGCCCTGCTCGATCGCCAGACCGTGACCGGGCGAGTCGACCGGGCGGAACTGGTCGAGGGCCTGGCGGGCCGCGGAGCGGGCCGCGCGAAGATCGGCCTCGGGATCGAGCCCGGCGTATCGCGACTGGTGGAAAACCGCCTCGTCCCCCAGCCGGGTGAAGTCCGAGAGCCGATCGCGCGCCGCGACCTGTTCGTTCCGCTCGGCGATCCGACGCTCGGCCAGGCGGAGCACACAAGCGGTGTAGCTGTTGGAGAGTCAACTCTTCCCTGCGTCATGCAGACATTCTATGTAGAATGTCTGCATGACCGTCACGTTCAACCACAGCATCCTCGCCGCCCACGACCGCCACGAGTCCGCCCGCTTCCTCGCCGACATCCTGGGGTTGGCCGAGCCCACGAGCTGGGGTCCGTTCACGCAGGTGCACCTCGACGGGGGCGTGTTCATCCAGTTCGCCGAGCCGCCGGTCGAGGAGATCCAGATGCAGCACTACGCCTTCCTGGTCGACGACGAGCGGTTCGACGCGA
>DAHZZC010000564.1 GCA_027435495.1 Planctomycetales bacterium | reverse complement strand
CCGGCTCCAGCCGGCGATCTCGACCAGATAAAGCACAGTTGCCGCGCGACCGTCCCGACGATTTACATTCTGTTTCAATCACGGGTCACTGGTTGCCGGACGGATCGTAAGTTCCATTGCTGAAGGGAATGGGCAACGCCTGCCCCGAATTGCAAAAGGTTCAGACGGTGATCGATTCGGAGATTTTGGCCATCGCCGGTGGACAAGGCTGGGCCAGCCGGGCGAGCCTTGTCGCTGAATCCAGGTAAGAACCACGACGTCTCCCGCCTTTGGATGTCGTTGGAATTTTTGGGGCCGCACGCAGGGCGTGACGTCAGCGCCGTTCCGGCGAGCCCCGGTCATCTCGATGGCGATCCGCCGCTTCTTCGGTGCTGATGTCAGCACCCGACGGGGATGGCCTGCGCGCCCGGATTTCTCCTCAAATTAGGAGCCGAAATCATGAACGCGTTCGACTCGATCGATCTGGCTGGTATGGCGGTCTGGGCGTATCTCGACCCGGGGATGGGGAGCATGATGCTCCAGGTGGTGTTGGCGGGCCTGCTCGGCTCGACGCTCTTCATCAAGACCTGGCT
This sequence comes from Planctomycetales bacterium, assembly GCA_027435495.1. Classification (GTDB taxonomy): domain Bacteria; phylum Planctomycetota; class Planctomycetia; order Isosphaerales; family Isosphaeraceae; genus JAKAUH01. The sequence goes on along the minus strand of DAHZZC010000564.1, from coordinate 10,188 downwards.
CCGCCAGCTTCGCGATGCGATCGTGCCGGCGATCCGGGTGAGGAAATCATGATCCAGACCATGGCGGCGGTCTCGTTCCGCGATCCTGCCGGGTTCGTCTACGTTGATCGAGGCGACCTCAGGCGACAGGTCAACCAGGTACACCGCGAGCATTACGACCGGCTGATGGGCTCGGGCCTGTATCACGAACTGGTCGCCGAGGGTTTGCTGATTCCGCACGAGGAGGTCGAAGACGAGGGCCGGCAGCCCTCTCTCGCCTACAAGGTCCTCCGGCCCGAGACGGTGGGATGGATCTCGTATCCCTACGAATGGAGCTTCAGCCAGCTTCGCGACGCCGCTCTCGTGACCCTGGAGATCCAGCGCCGGGCGATCGGTCGCGGAATGACGCTCAAGGATGGCAGCGCCTACAACATCCAGTTCCACCGCGGTCGGCCTGTTTTCATCGACACGCTCTCGTTCGAGATTCGGCGCGAGGGGGAGCCCTGGTTGGGATACCGCCAGTTCTGCGAGCACTTCCTCGCCCCGCTGGCGCTGATGGCGAAGGTGGACCACCGACTGAACCAGCTTAGTCGGACAAATATCGACGGCATTCCGCTCGATCTCGCCGCCCGGCTTCTTCCCGCCCGAACGTGGCTCAACCCGGGGCTGGCGATTCACCTCAGGCTCCATGCGAGGCTCCAGCGATCGTACGAATCGGCGTCGGCGACCCGAGGGACGATGCGGATCGGTGAAAGAGGTCTGCTCGGGCTGGTCGACAGTCTTTCGGCAACGATCCGACGGCTCCGATGGCGGCCAGGCCGCCGAGGCTGGGCCTCGTATGAGAGCGACCTGCCCTACACCGCGGCGGGCTATGAACTCAAGGCCCGGATTGTCCGCGACCTGATCGACCGGGTTCGACCATCGACGGCCTGGGACCTGGGCGCGAACACGGGATTTTTCAGTCGGATCGTGGCCGAGTCGGGTGCCTCGACCGTCGCCTTCGACGTTGACCCGGCCTGTGTGGAACGGGCCTATCTCGACGCGAAGGCGCGGGGCGAATCGCGGATTCTGCCCCTGGTCCTCGACCTGTTCAACCCGAGCCCGGCGACTGGCTGGATGAACCGCGAGCGCGCTCCGATCTTCGATCGGGGGGCACCGGATCTGGTCATGGCCCTGGCACTGATCCATCATCTGGCGTTCACCGGCAACCAGCCGATGGAGAACCTCGCCGCGTTCTTCCAGGGGCTCGCTCCCTGGCTGCTGATCGAATTCGTTCCCGAGGATGACCCGCAGGTCTCTCGGCTCGCTGCCCATCGTGGGGGCATCCATCACGAGTACAGTCGGGAGGCCTTCGAACGATGCTTCGGAAAGCTGTTCCAGATGATCGCGATCGAGCCGTTGACGGAGCAGGGCCGAACGCTCTACCTGCTGAGGCGCTGGGAGGATTGAAGGGGCGTTCGACCATGCCGCCGTTCTATCCGCCGCTGCTGGCCGCGTATCCGATCGTCTCGCTCTACGGCCGAAACGTCCACCAGGTTCTCGCCTCCGAGCTGGCTGGTCCGGTGGCCGCCGCGGTCGCTGGCGGAGTGGCCGTCTGGCTCGCCTTCGGCCTGATTCTCCGAACGGCCGCGAAGGGCGCGGTTGTCTCGGCCGCGGCGATCCTGTTGTTTTACTCGATCGAGCCGGCCGCTGGCTGGACTTCGGCGTTCCTGACCTGGGCCAGTCAGGTCTGGGTCTCCCGGCAGGTCGATGCCGGCCCCTGGTGGGTCGTTGGGCCGGAAATCCTCTTGCTCGCGGCGACGATCGCCTGGTGCGTCCGGGGCGCTGGCGGCCTTGCCGCGGCGACACGATGGCTCAACGCCGTGGCAACCATCACCATGTTCCTCGCCGTTCTGCCGATCGTTGAGGCTGGAGTCTCGACCGGCCGGAGCGACCGGGGGATCGACCCGGCAACTGCCCGATCGCCCGACGAGCCTCCTGGCGACTGGCATCCCACGCCACTGGCGACCCTCAACGTGCCGCCGGGCTCACCGCTCCCCGACATTTACTACATTATCCTTGACGGCTACGCTCGCGACGATGTGATGCGGTCGCATTTCGACCTCGATATCTCGCCCTTCCTCGACCACATCGAGAGCCGGGGCTTCTACGTGGCGCGAAAGAGCCCGGCGAACTATTGCCAGACGCCGCTCTGTCTCTCGTCGTCGCTCAACGGTGTCTACCTCGACGAGATGGTCAAGAACCTCCAGTCCGACCAGACCATGCTGAGAGAATTCATCGGCCGGAACAACGTGCTCGCCACCCTCCGGCCACTGGGTTATCGATGGGTCACGTTCGCCACCGGCTTCGACCCGGTCGACCACCCGGAGGCCGATCGCTACTTCACGCCGACCCCCTACTGGAGTGAGTTTTACCGGATGTCGCTCGGTCTGACGCCGCTCTATCGCCTTGCGGCCGACCCGTCGCGTCGGAATGCTCTCACGGCCTCGCGGGCCCGGATCAATTATGTGTTTGACCACCTGCCCGACATCGCTCGCGACCCCGCGCCGACCTTCACCTACGCTCACATCATCTGCCCGCATCCGCCAATGATCTTCGGCCCCAATGGCGAGGACATCAGCCAGACAATCGATCGCCGGTTACTCTATGCCAACAAGGCGATTGCCGAGCCTGTCCCGCCCGAGGTGTTCTGTCGGGCCTATCGCGACCAGGCCGCCTACATCACGAAGCGAGTTGGGCAAGCGATCGATGCGATCCTTGATGCCTCGCCCGAGCCGCCGATCATCATCGTGCAGTCCGACCACGGCTCGGAGCTAAACCTCGACCCGACCAGTTCTCGCCAGACCGACCTCCACGAGCGGATGAGCATCCTGAATGCTTACCACTTTCCCGGCCGACGCTACGATAGCCTTCACGAGGGGATCTCGCCGGTCAACTCCTTCCGCGCGGTGTTCAACACCTTCTTCGGGGCTCGTCTCCCGATGCTTCCGGATCGGAGCTATTTTTCCACAGGGATGAGCCCTTATGTCTTCGAGGACGTGACCGAGGCCGCCCGCCTCGATTCGAGGAGCCCCGAGGGATCCTAACGAGGACGTCCAACGACGGGAATTCGACGATCCTCTCGTCGGGTCGTAGAATAGATGACAGGCGGAACGGAGCGGCGGGAGACTGTCCCTCCGCGGCCGACGATCTGGGAGGGGTTCGCACGATGAGCGTGTCGAGGTGTCGCGAAGGCCGGCGAATCGCCGGGTTGGTGTTCTTCCTCGGTCTGGGGCTCGGATCCGGGCCACTGATGGCCGGCGACTCGCCGACCTATCACCGCGACGTCGCCCGCATCCTCCAGAAGAATTGCCAGGAGTGCCACCGGCCAGGACAGGTCGCGCCCTTCTCGCTGCTCGACTACGAGGAGGCTCGCAAGCGGGCCGATGACATCGTTGATGTGACCGAGGAAAGGACGATGCCGCCCTGGCACGCCTCGACGACCGAGGGCGGCCCGTTTCGAGGCGCCCGGGTGCTGAGCGATCGGGATCGGAAGGTCCTCTCCGACTGGGCCGACGCCGGCGCCCCCGAGGGCGACTCGAAGGACGCGCCGCCGCCGGTCTCCTGGCCGTCCGACTGGGCCATGGGTACTCCCGACCTGGTTCTCAAGGTCAACCAGCCGTTCGAGCTGGGCGCCTCGGGGCCGGATGAGTACCGCGTTTTCGTACTTCCCTCGGGGCTGACTGAGGGACGCTGGATCGCGGCGGCCGACTTCCGGCCCGGGAACCGAAAGGTCGTGCATCACATCCTGGCCGCCTACGACACCACCGGCAACGCCCGGAAGCTCGACGCCGCCGATCCTCTCTCGGGATATGCCAGCTCAGGCGGCGGCTACGGCCGGCTGCCGAGTGGGTTTCCCTTTCTGCCCGCGGGCCAGCTCTGGGGATGGGCGCCCGGTCGCCGGGTCTTCCAGGCCCCCGAGGGAATGGCCCGCGCTTTACCAGCCGGAGCCGACGTTCTGCTTCAGGTCCATTACCACAAGAGTGGCAAGCCCGAGTCCGACGCCTCCGAGATCGGTCTCTACTTCGCCAGAGGGCCTGTGGACAAGCAGATTCGGTCGGCGATCGTGATGCCGCCGAGGACCGGGCTGCTCGGCAAGCCGAAGCTCCACATCCCGGCCGGCGAGGCGAAACACGAGGTCCGAGGATCACGGACGATCCAGCAGGATTCGCACCTCCTCGCTGTCTTCCCCCACATGCATCTGCTCGGCCGCGACTTCCTTTTGACCGCCGTTCGCCCTGACGGCTCGCGACAGGTTCTGATCCGCATCAATGACTGGGACTTCAACTGGCAGAACCCCTACGAGTTTGTCAGACCAGTTCCCCTGCCCCGCGGGACGAAGGTCGAGCTGGTCGCCCACTTCGACAATTCGGCGGCCAATCCGAACAACCCCAGCCGGCCGCCAAAGGATGTCAACTGGGGCGAGGAAACCACCGACGAGATGTGCATCGGCTTCATGCAGGTCACGATGGACAGCGAGCACCTCGGCGGCCAGTCGCCCGATTCGATCAGGAAACCCGTTCGCGATCAGCGACGAAACGCACTGGAGGATTAACGCCGGGAACCTGGTCCGGCCCTCCCGTCCTACTGGACTCGCCGCCAGACCTCGATCCGGCCGAACCTTGCCTCGGGACGATAGTGATCGCGGATGAACCGGCGGAGCCGATCGAATCGCAGACGCCCCGGGAACTCTGGCTCACCGGGCGACCAGACCACCACCGAATCCCCGGCTGACTCAAGCTCCGATAGGAATTCCGGCTCAAGGTCCATCGCAATCAGGACCATCCAGAGGATCCCCGACTCGGCCCGGAACGGCGAGGCCCGGCCCGTCGACCCATTGACCCCCGGGTACGGCGGCTGGCGAAGCATGTTGGCGACCTGAGTTCCCCGGGACGTCGACCGCCGCAGGTAGAGCAGCGTCGATCGATAGTCTTTCCACTCGTAATACCGGGCCCGCTCGACGCCGAACCACTCCCTCGCCCCAGGCGGGATCGTCCTGGGAATCTCTTCTCCTCGGGCAATCGCCGCGATCGCCCGGACCGTCCCGGACGCAGAGAAATACGTCGGCACGCCAAGGATCAGCTCGATCAAGAGGCCAGCCGCCACGAAAACCCGGACCGCCGGCGCGATTCTGGACCCAGCGAGGATCCACGGGACAATTTGAGCCAGCGCGATCGAGAGGAAAAGGTGGTTCGGATAATTCAAATAAAAATGTTGAACCGGGTGAAACGGCCGGTAGAGAATTGCTCCAACCAACGCCACCATCCAGATTGACGCCTGTTTTCGGGCCTCTCCGCGAGTCGTCAACACCACCGCGATCAGCAGCAGGATCACGATAGCGTTCCGGAATTCACAAATTTCTTCTATGAGAACATCTCTGATTTTGGATGGAGTTGTCTGGCTGTACGGTCCGCCGTACGCGACCACCCGGAGCCCACGCACCAGATCGCCGGCAATTCCATCGAGAACCAGGGGCGCGAAGCCGATCACGGTGAATCCGGCCAGCATTGCGGCCCAGGTCGCGAGGCGCCCGGCCAGGAGACGTGCTGTCGGGTGCTGGCTCCTGGGGGACGAATTCAGGACCGCGAGGGCCATGGCCGGGAGGAAGACGACCGTGTGGGGCCGGGTCGTCAGGGCGGCGGCGGCCAGGAGCGCCGAGATCCAGCGCGAGGCTCGTCCGGGCCAGGTCTGGAGCGTCATCAGACCGATCGCCATCAGGAGCGCTGTGTGCCAGTCTCGCTCGGCGACTGTCATGAAACTATGGCTGAGCGAAAACGTCAGGAAAAACGCGTACGAGGCCAGACCTGGGAACATCCCGCCCAGGCACCGACGGCTCCACGCGGCCAGGACCACCCCGAGCGTGACCAGTCCGAGCGAGTCGACCGCGTAGAGCGGCCAGGTTCGTCCCCAGCCGAACGTCTTGCCGAGCGTCCAGTGCAGGTAGATGGCGCCCGGGAAGTTGTAGCCGTGGATCTCGCGATAGGGCCGGATTCCCTGGTCCCACGACCGGGCGAGCACGGCGAAGGTGTCGGCGTCGCACGACCAGGGCCAGAGGAGATAGTGCGGGATGTATCCGGCGAGGAAGACGATCGCGATGGCTCCCGCCGCGGCCGCGAGGCCGCCGTCGAGGCCCGCGACGGCGACCGCGTCGAGGCGATCGAGGGTCAGGCGGAGTCCTGCGCGGTCGCGGCCTCGCGATCGATCGAACCGTTCCAGCCCGCTTGCGGCCAGGTAGCCCGCCACGGTCCCGATCAGGACAATCGGGCGCGCCTGCTCCCGGATCGAATGTGGGAGCAGTTGGTAGAGGTCGGGCGCCAGCATCGCCAGAAAAACAACCGCCACGCCGGCGAGTCCGATCCCAATCAGCCGGAGCCGCTGATGGCCCTCCGGTGGATCGTGCATGAAGAATCGTCCCTCCTGATCGATCCTCGGCCGGGATCTGTTCGGATGTTTCTGGCTCTGGGCCGGAATGCCAGCTATTATAGGGTGAAACCTGTCTCGCGAGGACGAAGGCGGCCTGTGCCCGTTGAAGTTTATTCATGCCGGAGGATCGCCATGTCCGGAATTGTCGCGTCGTGGTACGGCCGGTATCGGAGCCCGATCGGCGAGCTGGTTCTGATCTCCGACGGCGAGGCCCTCACCGGGTTGAACCTCCCGGGGATCGACGGTTCCGGCGTCTTGCCATCGGCGCAGGAAACGCGTCGCGATGAGGCTGCGGTCCGCGAGGCGATCGAGCAACTGGAAGGCTACTTCGCCGGCGATCGGACCGAGTTCGACCTGACGCTCCGCCCCGCCGGCACGCCCTTCCAGCGATCGGCCTGGGAGGCCATGCTCTCGATTCCGTTTGGCGAGACGATCAGCTACGCCGAGCAGGCCCGTCGGATCGGTCGGCCGGGTGCGGCGCGAGCCGTTGGGGCCGCGAACGGCCGCAATCCGATTGCGATCGTGATCCCCTGCCACCGCGTGATTGGGGCCGACGGTAGACTCACCGGTTTTGGCGGCGGCCTGCCGATGAAGCAATGGCTGCTCGATCACGAATCCTCGGTCTTCCTCGATCCGACCACCGAATGGACGGGCAAGGCACCCCTGACTTTAGCCATGCGGAGCAAGACCCGCTCGGTCCCGTCGGCGTCCAGCCCGTTCCGCCGGAGTTGATTGGGCGAAACGTCCCAATTATGATATCGGGGAACCGAACGAATGCTCGGAATAGGGGCGGGAATTTCGTTATGTACCGAATGGCATCTCGGAACTTGAACCCTTGCCTCCTGGGTAAAACCCGTTCGGACAGAAGGAAAAGGAGACATCACTAATAAGGCGGGAGGGGCGAACAATTAGTTATGTCCCGAACGGCACGTCCTGTGGCTTCAAGGCGAGAATCTGGGCGATCTGGGGGACGCTTCTTCTGCCCAGACTCTTGCCCATCTTCCTTGGGGACGTGCCATTCAGTTATGTCCCCTTTTCGCCCTTCGCGTGGTGGCTCGCCTGTGACCATCAACGTACCATAGGACCAGCCGACGTGAATGTTTTGGAATTCAAAAAGATCTGTTCCGAGGCCATCCTCCAGAACGAACCCTCATTGCTCGAATTCGCCGTAGGTCGGTTCGCTGAATACTGCTTCAAGGAGTCCACCGATACAACCGTCGACGAGGAGACTGTGGACTATCTCGCCGCGACGTTCCGTTCGGCGGCCTTCAATCAGATGGACGGAAGCTGGCACCTACTCATGCTCCTGGAGTACAACTGGTCAGCGTTTACGGAAGGGCAACGGGTTACGCTCCTGGAGGCCATCGAATTCTCCTTCCCCAGATTTGCGGACCCGATGTCGTGGTTCGTCCTTTCCGAAGTTTTGGGCGAGTACTTCTGCTGCGACCGGGCGTTCGAGTTGCTCACGCGCTTCGCTCACTTACCCGACGACGGACCAAGGTCGCAAGTTCCCCACGGCCTCGAACACATTGCAAAGTCGACGACCGATCCGTCACTGCGCACGCGATGCCTCAACACAATCCAGAGAATGCAAAAAGACCCCTCAGACGTCGTCAGGGAAGAAGTAGCGAATTCGATCGAAATGCTAAAGAGGAGAGGGCTCATGTAAGCGGATGCCCTGAGGGGAGGGCGGAGAAAAGGGGGGCATAGCGCAAATCGACAACTGTAAGATATCTGGGCCAACCTTCGACAGTTGTCGATTTGCGCTATGTCCCCCTGGTATGTGGCGAAGTGAACTACTAAAAGATTTTGACCAGCAACAACAGGGGTGTCAAAATTCTTTAGTAGTGGACGCCAGAACAGACTCCAGAATGGGAGTTGAGGCTCTTCTCAACTCGCGTCGGAGGTTCTGTTCCATGGCTCTCAATTCACCGTCGAAGAAGCGTCGCAAGGCACAACCGCACGCTCTTCACAAGCCTCGAGGGGTGATTCACCCGCGCGTTCAAGCGGTCGGACCGGAGCACTTCGCCGTGGTGTGCGTCGATTGCGCCAAGGCCCGCTCCAGGATCCTGTTCGCCGACTTCTACGGCCGCGTCTTGCTCGAGCCGACCACAGTCGAGCACAACCGGTCCGGCTTCGACACCGCCCTGAAGTCCATTCGTGACGCCATGGCCCGGCACCGCATCCAGGACGTGATCGTGGTCGTCGAGCGCACCGGACGCTATCACGGGCCGGTGCAACGCGCCTTCCGCCAGGCGGGGTTCGAGGTCCGCATCGTCCATCCCTACACAACCAAGCAGTATCGGCTCCCCGCCGACCCCGGCAACAAGACCGACGACACCGACCTCTCCGCCATCCACCGCGCCGCCGTCAATGGCTTCGGCCTGCTGGAGCCCGAACCCGACCCGGTCTCCGTCCAACTCCAACTCCTCGCCCGCCACCGTCGCGATCTGGTGCGGCAGCGCGTCGTCCTTCAGCAGCGGATGCTCGAACATCTTCAATCGTTCATGCCTGACTACTCGAGTTGCGTTGGCGATGTTTTCGGGTCTCCCACCGTCCTCTGGGTGGCCAGAAACTTGGGCTCGGCTGCGGCGATCGTCGAGGCTGATCTGGCCGGATTGAGCCAACAGGTTCGACAGGCCGGTCTCAAGGTCTATCCGTCCACGCTGGAGAAGATCGTCGCTTGGGCGCGGTCGGCCGCGCCGGCTGAGCCACCGGTGTCGCTCCATCACCGGATCTTCCTCGAGCTCGACGCCGACCAGCTCCAGAAGGCTCGGAACATCGCGGCGATCGAGAGTGACCTGGCCGGGCCGTTGACACAGACGCCCTACGTGCTGCTGCTGGGCCTCGTCGGGATCAATGTGGTCTCAGCCGCCGAGCTCGCTGGCGAGATGGGGCCGATCGAGCGTTACCCCAACGCCCGAGCGATCACCGGCCGGGCCGGGTTGTTCCCGTCGCGGTACCAGAGCGACCAGGTCGATCGCCGCGACGGCGCCCTGGTTCGACACGCCAACCACGACCTGCGACACGCGATTATGATGATTGCAGATAATTTGATCAAGTGTAATGATTACTTCAAGATCCTGGCTGCGGGATGGCGGCTCAACGGCAAGGACGCCCGCGACATCCGTGTCCGGGTCGCTGGTCGGTTCTGCCGGATCGGCTACCAGATGGTGGCCGGGCGGATGACCTTCCAACACCCGTGCGCACGCCGGGGGGATTACATTCTTGATAAACTGATCAGGTTTTCGCTTGAGCATTCAACGGCGCCTGATCAGCTCGCGCGGGACCTCGACGCCGCGGTGGCCCGGCTTCCTCGTGCCGCGCATCGTGAGGAAGCCGTCCCGCTGGCGGAGGAACTGGCGCGGCTCCAGAAGCGGCGGGGGACCGGACCGCATCCCCTGGCCACGATCCTGCCCGCGGTCTTGGCCAAGCTGGAGGTGAATCTGGTAAGATCCCTGGAATCAGGGGAGGCTGATCCCACAGAGTGACCATCCGACCGAGGGGCCGAACAACGTCGAAATCGTCCCCAAGGCGAAAAGCCGTGGAAAAGCGTGGCGCTCTGTCTCGGATCACCAACGTCGGATAAGGCTGTGTGGGGTCACTCCCCTGATGTACCAGTATGGCGAGACGTGATCCCTGATGAGACAGAGGTGGCTCCTGGTCGGAATTGGCCATCGAACGACATCTGTAAAACCCGCCGGCTCGACGGGCATAGGGAACGTCCGCACATTGGTCTCATCCCGT
>DAHZZC010000563.1 GCA_027435495.1 Planctomycetales bacterium | reverse complement strand
TTTCCGTCGTCCGACATGATTGGGATCGTCCAGAAATCGACCGTTCAGATCGACCAGAGCCTGGTCTCACTGGCGCCTCTGGAGACGCTGACGATCTTCTTCATGGTCGCGCTGGTGAGCGGGCTGGTGCTCGCGAGTCCCTGGGTGTTTTACCAGGTCTGGGCGTTCGTCGCGGCGGGACTTTACCGGCACGAACGAGCTTACGTGAAGAAGTTTCTGCCGTTCTCGCTCGGGCTCTTCCTCGCGGGTGTTTTTCTCTGCTTCTTCGGCGTTCTGCCGATCACGTTGACGTTCTTGCTCCAGTTCAACGTCTATCTCGGCGTGGCGCCGACGCTCCGGCTCAGCGAGTGGATGAGCTTCGCGACACTCCTTCCGCTGATCTTCGGCCTGGCCTTTCAGACGCCGCTGATCATGCTGTTGCTCGAACGGCTGAATATTTTCAGCATCGACGACTTCCGGGCGAAGCGCAAGTTCGCCATCCTGGTGATCGCGATCGCGGCGTCGGTCCTCACGCCTGGTCAGGACCCCTTCAGCATGATCTTGCTCGCGGTGCCGATGGTTCTGCTGTACGAGCTCGGCATCCTGATGATGGCGAACCGACATCGGAAGACGCTCGCGCAGGTCCGCGGTTGACCCGAAGTCGAACGGCCAGGAGGGTGCCGATCGGGCACCGATGCGCGTGGGGGATTCCGGCGGAACTCGGGAGTCAGAGCGGGTCGGGACGGTCTACCTCGTCGGGGCCGGGCCGGGCGATCCCGGCCTGCTCACCCGTCGGGGCGCCGATCGGCTCGCGATCGCCGACGTCGTCGTTTACGACCATCTCGCGAGTAGCCGCCTGCTCGATCTCGCCCGGACCGGTACGATGCTCCTCTGTGCAGGGAAGTCGGTCGGCCACTGCACGATGAGCCAGCCCGAGATCCATCAGACTCTCATCGAACACGCCCGGGCGGGCCGGACCGTCGTCCGTCTCAAGGGGGGCGATCCGCTGATCTTCGGCCGGGGCGCTGAGGAGGCCGAGGCGCTCCGGTCGGCTGGCATCCCGTTCGAGATCGTCCCGGGGGTCACGGCCGCTGTCGGGGCCTCGGCGACGTCCGGCATCCCGCTCACCCATCGCGAGGCCGCCTCGGCCGTCGCCTTCGTGACCGGCCACGCCAATCCGGAGGATCCGGCCTCCACTCACCGGCTCGACTGGCCGGCGCTCGCCCGATTCCCCGGTACGCTCGTCGTCTACATGGGAGTCAGTCATCTCGGGGCGATCTGTCGGACGCTGATTCGAGAAGGGATGCCACCCGAGACGCCGGCCGCCGTGGTCGAGTCCGGGACGACCCCTGCGCAGCGGACGATGGTCTCGACGCTGGCCGAACTACCTCGGGTCGCCTCCGAATCCTCGATGCGACCGCCGGCCCTTTTGATCGTCGGCGAGGTGGCACGGATGCGGGCCGCCCTGAACTGGTTCGAGGATCGCCCGCTCTTCGGTCAACGGATCGTCGTGACCCGGCCGTCGGGCGAGTCGGAACGATCGGCCTCGGTGCTGGAGTCGCTCGGCGCCGAGGTGATCCTGGCGCCGACGGTTCAAATTGGGCCGATGGAGGAGTGCGGCCCGCTCGATGACGCGATCGATCAGTTGAGCGCGTTCGACTGGCTGGTCTTCACCTCGTCGAGCGGCGTCCGATTCTTCGTGAAGCGGCTCGACGAGCGGGGCCGCGACCTCCGGGCGCTGGGACATCTCCGCCTGGCGGCGATCGGGCCGACCACCGCCGAGACGCTCGCCGCGTATCACCTGCGCGCGGACCTGGTTCCCGACGAATTCCGCTCGGAGGCACTGGCCGAGGCACTCGCCGAGCAGGCCGCCGGGGCCCGGATCCTGCTGGCAAGGGCCGACCGGGGCCGGGCCGTCCTTCGCGATGAACTCCAGCACGTGGCCGAAGTCGTCCAGGTGGCCACCTACCGGAATGCCGACATCGACGCGCTGCCGTTGGGAGTCGCCGAACGAATCGCCGAGGGAACGGTCGACTGGATCACGCTAACCAGCTCGGCGATCGTCCGACGTCTCCACGGGCTCCTTCCCGGGCCGGCGCGCGAGCGCATCGGCCGGGAGGTCCGGCTCGCCAGCCTGAGCCCGGTCACGACCGCGACCGTTCGGGAGCTGGGCTGGGAGGTCGCGGTTGAGGCCCGCCGATACGACTGGCCTGGTCTGGTCGATGCGATCGTCGAGAAGGTCGGTGCCGAGCGCGGGAGTGTCGGCTAACGAGTGCTCCCGCGGCTCATTTCATCTCCAGCATCGTCTCGATCCCCTGCCAGAGCAGGAGGATGGCGGCCAGGATGAACATAATATCCATTACCATCAGGCGACCGAAGATCCCGACGGCGAGGTCGAGCGTGAAGATCAGGGCGACGATGCCCGCGATCGCGATCGCCGCGTAGGTCATGACCTTGTTGAGGCCCATCGAGTCGAACTCCGCGGATTGTGTCAAAGAGTCTCACCAGATCAATTTACCACAAATCCCGGGAGTGCGGGCAGAGTCGGGTCCAGGAGATTCAGGCTGGGCGGATGGGAATGGTTCGGGTTCTCGCGGCGGACTGCTTCGGGAGCCGGATTTTGAGGACGCCGTTTTCGATGGTTGCCTCGGCTCTGTCGAAGTCGACCTCGCTGGGGAGGTGGATCTGGCGGTGGAAGGCGCCGAAGAACCGCTCGCGGACCTGGATGCGGGGCTCGGGGAGGTCAGCGGGTTCCTTGACCCCCTTGACCGTCAGGACACTACCGACGGCCGCCACGTCGATCGAGTCGGGGGCGACGCCGGGGACCTCAACGGCGACCAGGAATTCCTCGGGGGTCTCGTAGACATCGACCGGAGGGCTCCAGGCCGAGGGATCGAGGTCGGTCGGCCTGGGGTCGGCCTCGCGAAATCGGGCCAGGCCGAGATACGGATCCAGGAGTCGCTGGAGTTCCTGCTGGAGCAGGACGAACGGCGTGGCCGACTCGCGCGGCCAGGGACCGGGACGGGACATCGCGGGGGCCTCCGATGGAGTCACTCGTAGCGATCGAGGCGGGAAACGGGCCTCGGGCTCACGACCGGATCTCAATCCGACGAGTCCTGCCCCGGTCGGCGCGAGGGAGGGTTAACCGAAGGACGCCGTGAGTCAGCTCGGCGGTGATCCGATCGCGGTCGACCTCGTCGCCGAGGATAAAGGACCGCTGATAATCGCCGAGTCGATACTCTTCATGCAAGAGCCGGGCGCCCTCGGGGAGGGGCGGTTCCATCCGGGCGTGGAGGCTCAGGACGTTCTCCTCGAGTTCGACGCGGAGGTTTTGCTCGGTCGCCCCGGGGAGATCGGCCTCCAGGATCAGGCCGTCGGGTCCCTCGTGGATGTCGATCGGCGGTGTGATGGTCGGGGCCGTACGCTCGCCCGGGACCGGCGCCGCCTCGGAGGCGCCCGGGACCGGCCTTCGGGTCGCGACGGTGACCTGGATGGTCGGATTCTCCACGTTCATGCTCCTCGGCCGCCGTTCGGCTCGATTCCCGCTCCATTCGTGACCGCGATGTGCCTGGGCCGGGCCGCCTCGGCCTTCGGCAGGGCGATGGTCAGGATTCCGCCGGCGAACGAGGCCGAGACCTGGTCGTTGTCGACCCGGTCGGGCAGGGTGACGGTGCGCGACCATCGCCCCATCGGCCGCTCCTGGCGGCGATAGCACTCGTCGCCGATCCCCTCGGCCCGCTTCCGTTCGCCGCGGAGGGTCAGGGTCTCGCCCGAGATCGTCAGCTCGATCTGGTCGGAGGTCATCCCCGGCAACTGGGCCGTCAAGAGGTAACGATCGCCCGCGTCGTAGAAGTTCATCGGCGGATAGACCGCCACTCGACGTCCGACCGGGAAGGGGTCGATCGACCCGATCAGCCGGCCGACCTCCCGCTGGAGTTCACGGAACGGATCCCATCCGCGATCCCAGGGCATCCCGCTCATGGAACCTCCTCGGTCGCTCGGATTCCCTTCGGACGAGCCAGCCCGGACGTGACCGCCAGGGGCCCAGATCGATGCATGGAAAGGGGATAAGCATTCGGCATGCCAACCGTCGTTCTGGCAGTCGGATTTCTCGCCGGCCCTTCATAAACCTCTTCCCGCAAAAGAGTTTCCGGATCTTCCATGAGCGGCAAACGGGAGAGGGTGCTTCGCCGAACGGGGCGGCCGTGCTGTCAAACTGGCAGGACCAGGAAACCCGTCGGATCCGGGCTGCTGCCGATCTGGCAGGTCGATTACCAGGAGATGATGAGGTTGCGAAACTCGGCCGGGCTATCCAGCGGCGACTGGATGGTCAGGCAGGCGGGGGTGGGTCCGGCGGGCTCGGCGTCGGCGATGGGGCGGTCGTCGAGGGAGATGGAGACCTCGGGGCCATCGCGGTGGATGTGAACTCGGTGCCAGGCGGGTTCGTTGTCGATTTCTTGGGCAGGACCCTCGAAAGGATCCTCAATGATCGAGAGGGCCGGGATGGTGATCGACTCGCTGATCACCCGGATCTGGCCGGGACCGCTCTTCGTGCATCGGACCTCCACGTCGAGGTCGAACCGCGAGGGGAGCATCACGGGGAGGACGTAGATTCGGGGCCGCCATCGGCCGTCAGGCTCCAGGAGCGGCTCGGCGAGGAAGTGGGTCGATTTGAAGCGGGCGTGGGGGGGCTTGCTGAGGGCCAGGGTCGAGTCGGCCAGCGAGGGATGCGGCCACCGGATGACCAGGCAGGCGGCCAGAATCGAGGTCGAGACCACCGCGAATCGCGACGTCCAGGACCAGACGCGGGGAGTTCGGGCCTCGACCGGGTACGGGCAATTCAGGAGCATCATCATCCGCTGAAAGAGCGGCGAGGGGCCCTCCTCGCCGGTGCCCAGGGGCGGTGGCCCTGCCTCGACCACGGGCATCGTGTCGCCTGGGTCCGGGCACGTCGACGGGGCCGGTCGTTCGCCGGTGGCAATGGAGAGCAGTGAGGAGGCGTAGTCCGAGGAGGTCCCGTACAGATCGGCGGCGGCCCGGTCGGCGACGAATTCCTGGTCGATCAGAAGCTGCGCCCGAATCCACCAGATCTGGGGGAGAAAGAACCAGATCGCTTGCGCCAGGCTGGCCGCGGTGCTGAACCAGTGATCCGACCGCTCGACGTGAGCGAGCTCGTGCAGCAGGCTAAGTCGGAGCGGTTCCGGGTGTTCGACGGGCTGGTCGAGAGCCTCGGGGATCAGGATCATCGGGCGGCGCAGCCCGGTGACGACCGGATGCTTGAGCCGGGCGCAGACCTTCAGGCCCGGGCGAGGCCCATCCCAGGTCCGGTCTTGCAGCAGGGAGTCGAGCATCGCCAGGGCCTCGGGCGAGGCGGGGTGCGATCGATCGATCAGCCACTGGACGCCCGCAATCCCCAGGATCAGCCAGGCCCCGCCGACCGCGACGCAGATGAGGTCCATGATCGTCAGGCCGCGCGGGAGCCATCGAAGGGCGGCGTCCTCGCGCTCGATGATCCAGTCGGGGAAGACCAGGCCCGGGCGGCCGGAGCCGTCGGGCGCCTCGCTCTCCCTCGGTGATTCGAGAGCCGCCGCCGCCTCGACGAGCGCCCGAGGGAAGAACCGGGATTCGACGAACGTGTCGATCAGGTTCAGGCGGGGCAGGTGGCCCCAGGCGACCAGCGGAGGGATTCCCAGCGAGGCGAGCAGTGCCACGCGGGCGAGCAGAATCCGGCGCGCCGGCTGCCGGCACGCCAGAATGGCCAGCAAGATCAGCGTGAGGAAGACGGCCGCCGCGAAGGCCGCGTCAAAGAGCAGGATGCCAATGCGATCCGTCCAGGCCCACATTTTGGCGACCGGATGAGGAAAGGAACGGTCTCCAGGACGCCCCCCGAGCGGCGATCAGGGTGATCGGGCCGAATCTTGTGGCCAGTTCCCCAAATAAAACACGGCGAGTCACTGGCCGATGGCCCGCGACCCGCCGCCTGGTTGTTTCGTCGCAGGCGGCCCGGTATCCTAATCTTCATAGGATGCCGGAACCGCCCTGGTTTCGTCAAGCCTCGGCCATCTCGTTCTCGGCCTCGGCGGTCGCGGGCGTCTCGATCTTCTGCCCGCTCTGTCGCTGTGCCTCGTCGATCATCGCCCGGAGCCGCTCGAGCTCCTCGGGAGACGGCGACTTCGTACCGAGCAGCGCGACCATCACCCGGTCGAGCGCCCCGTCGAACACGCGGTCCACAAACCGCCGCGTCAACTCGCCGATCGTCCGCTCCGAGGTCTTCTTCGGAATGTAGACGAACGTCCGGCCCTCGACCACATGGCGAACCAGCCCCTTCTTGTCTTCCATGATGTTGAGCAGGGTCTGGACGGTGCTGTAAGCCACCGGTCCCGCCATCCGATTCAGATCTTCCTGCACCTCTCGAACACTCGCCCGACCCCTCGCCCAGAGGATCTTCATGATCTCCAGCTCGCGGTCAGTCACCATCTGGGTCTTTCTCACGGCTAGCTCCTCCGATGATGGGGGAAAACGAGAATAATCATGCTCGTAACGTAACGGGCTCCATCACAATACGCAACCCGAAGCAACTCGGAATTCCCTCCCCATATTCCCCCGAGTCCGGACGATCGCTTCGCTCCGCCAAATCCACGTTCGTCAGATCACAACATTTCTATTTTTCGCCATAAGCAGCCGATTTCACGCAATCCGATGGCCGACTTGACGGATCTCATGGCCCCTTAAGGATATCGGCGAGCCGGTTGGCGAGCATTTCCGGGAAGCGGCTGTACCATCGGCGGTTCAGGGGTGAGGGATGAGGCAGGGGATGGACGAGGACATGGCGGGGCGAGCCGGAGGCGGTTGGGATCTGGCATGAGAAAACCGAATCGAACCGGGCGTCGGTCCGGCCGAGTCCGGAGAACTCGTCGGGCCGGCCGTAGGGCTCGAACCACTGGAAGGCCTCGGTGCCGAGAGTGATAATCTGGTCGCCTCGCCAGAAGTCGGTGAGGAGGCGGGCGAGGAACGGGCGGAATCGCCGGCGGACCGACTCGGCATACGCCTTGTTGCCCGGCGGTTTGTAGGGGACCGTATTGGTCAGCAGGGCGTACGCGAGCGCTCCCTGAAGCGAGAGCGGGTCCTTGACGCGTGATCTCTCGACGGGCTCGCCATGAGCCGCGAGCAATCCAAGCCGGACCAGTCGTCCGCCGGCGCCGATGAGTGGCTGGCCGGCGGCGACCTCGTCCTTGCCGAGGTCGCGACCGACGATCGCGACGGGCGCCTCGAGTGAACCGCCGAAGAGGATCGGATCGATTGGGTCGCGGCCGGCGCGTCGATAGACGGGTTCGTCGATGGGAAACGCCTCGGACTGGGTCTCGCGACGGACCGCCTCGATGAGGTCGGCGATGGTCTCGATCGACATGGTTTGCCCTCTCGGCCCCGGCCGCGCGAACCTGGACCCGGGCCAGTCTCGTCTGTCGGGGTATCCCGCGGATCTGCTAGATTGATGGGTATCAGGAAATCTCGAGCGACGGAAGGGCCGAGTCGGCCGAGCCAGGACCCCCACGAAAACATGACACGCATCTACCTGTACGACACGACGTTGCGCGACGGGAGCCAGGGCGAGGGGGTGAACTTCTCGCTCCAGGACAAGCTTCTCATCACGGCCCGGCTCGATGCGATGGGCTTCGACTACATTGAGGGGGGCTATCCGCTCTCGAACCCCAAGGACGCCGCCTACTTTCGAGAGGTCCGCGACCTGAACCTCGGGCACGCGAAGGTGACCGCGTTTGGGATGACCCGGCGGCGGGAGATCGCCCCCGAGGACGACACCGGGATGAAGGCGCTCATCGAGGCGCAAACGCCGGCCGTCACGATCGTCGGCAAGAGCTGGGACCTGCACGTTCACGATGTTCTGAACGTCTCGCTGGATGAGAACGTCCGGATGATCGGCGACTCGGTCGGCTACATCGGGGCGAATGTCCCCGAGGTTCTTTACGACGCCGAGCATTTCTTCGACGGCTTCAAGCGCAACCCCGACTACGCGATGCAAACGATCCGGGCCGCGGCCGACGCCGGCGCGAAGTGGATCGTTCTCTGCGACACCAACGGCGGGACGCTCCCGGAAGAGATTGCCTCGGCCGTGGAGCAGGTCCTCCGCGAGGTCAACGTTCCGCTGGGAATCCACACCCATAATGACGGCGAGCTGGCCGTCGCCAACGCTCTGGCGGCCGTCCGGCAGGGGGTCCGGCAGGTGCAGGGGACGATCAACGGACTCGGCGAGCGCTGCGGCAACATGGATCTCTGTAGCGTCGCGGCGAACCTCGCCCTGAAGTATCCGGGCTTTGAGATTCTCCAGCCCGGCCGGCTCGTGCAACTGACCGAGCTTTCGCGCTACGTCTACGAAACGGCGAACATGAACTTCCGCCCGGGCCAGGCGTTTGTCGGCACCAGCGCCTTTGCGCACAAGGGAGGGATGCACGTTCATGGCGTTCGCAAGAACGCGAGCAGCTACGAACATATCGATCCGGCGACCGTGGGCAACGAGCGTCGGGTGCTGGTGAGCGAGCTATCCGGGAAGTCGAATATCGCCGAGAAGCTGAGCGAATACGGGTTGGTGCAGGACAGCGAGCTTCTCGTGAAGGTGCTCGACCGGGTGCAGGACCTGGAGAACGAGGGCTACCAGTTCGAGGCGGCCGAGGCGACGTTTGTCCTGCTGGTGGAGAAGCTGGCGGGCCGGCATCGACCGAGCTTCGAGATCCGGAACTTCCACGTCAGCGTGAACGGGCGCCCTGGCGCCTCGCAGGAGACCGCCACCGAGGCGACGATCAAGTTGAAGGTCGGCGAGATGCTGGAGCATACCGTCAGCGAGGGAGACGGTCCGGTCAATGCTCTCGACGGCGCGCTCAGGAAGGCGCTGGATGGGCACTATCCCCGGCTCCACGAGATGAAGCTGGTGGATTACAAGGTCCGGGTGATCAACGCTCGGGCTGGGACGGCGGCCCGGGTCCGGGTTGTGATCGAGAGCAAGGACGATCAGGACGTCTGGGGGACGGTCGGCGTCTCGGAGAACGTGATCGAGGCGAGCTGGCTGGCGCTGGCCGATGCCTTCGAGTACAAGCTTTCGAAGGACCGGCGCGCCCAGGCCGCCGCAACGAGGCGTCTCACCTCGACCTCGGCGTGACGCGAGGGCCCGAGGCGGAGCGATCCGCCGCCGGGCCCGAGAATCGCCGGTCAAAGTTCCATTCGCTGAAACGCCCTGATCCCGATCCGGAGCGGCAGAACGGTCCCGACCAGGCCGATCACCAGGCTTACCGCGAAGGCGATCGTCAGCCAGAACCGGAAGGCGCCGTGGGTCAGGGCGTACTGGGCTTCGGGGTGCTCAATCCCGAGGTAGTACAGGTGGCAGGGAACCGCCAGCGCCGTCACGATCGCGAAGATGAAGACCAGGCTGACGAGCAGGTTGAGGGTTCCGCCGAATCCGACCGCGATCTTCGATGGGTCGCTCTCGCGGAGGTTCGGCAGTCGGGCACCCAGTCCGACGCTGATCCCCGACAGCCCCGCGCACAGAACGGCGACCATGACCGCGTGGAGGGCGATCATCAGCGGTCCCATGCCGAGCATTGCGTCGCTCAGGGAGACGAGTAGCTCCGTCGGGAGGAGTGCGATCCCGACCGAGAAGACAAACTTCCCCCAGAGGATCTGTTCGCGACGGAGCTGGAAGAGCCCCAGAACCCAGAAGTTCCGCCCTTCCAGCGAGAGGAGCGGGAAGATGAACCGGCTGGTGAACGTCGAGAGGATGAGCGCCGTCACCGAGAGGTTCAGGAAACTGACGAGGTTCCGCCACGAGGGAGACTGGACGGCGTATCCCAGTCGGGGGATGTTCAGGAAGTAGAAGGCGAGCAGGCCGAAGAAGATCAGGAACTGCGACCACTGAGCCGGGTCTCGTCGGAAGGCACGGAGGTCCTTGAGGATCAGGAGCCGGACGGGCCTCGGCAGGACGAAGAACGTCCGGTGGAAGAGAGCGTCGAACCAGTACCCGCCCTGTCGTCGCCGGGCGCTCCGGTTCCCCTGGACGCGGCTGTAGCCCCGGAAATAGAGGTCGCGGGCTATGGCCGCCGCGGCGAGATACGCCAGCCCCGCGTGCGCGGAGAGTACGACCAGGTAATATCCCGACCGGCTCCATTCGCTTCGAGACGCCGCGAGGAGCCCGGCCGACATCCACCGGCTCGGCCAGAGCGGGCTCTGTGCGAAGGCCAGTCGGTCCTGCACGCCGGCCAGCCAGTCGGTCGAGAGAGCGTCGCCGGGCGTCGACCAGAGCTGCCAGACGAGCAGGCCACCGAGCGCCAGAATCCCCGCTCCTGAGGCGGCGAGGACCAGCTTCTGACGCCTCGGAAAGACGTTCGCCACCACGATCGCCGCGATCGCTCCCAGACTCCCGGCGATCAGGACGAACGCCACGAGGTACGCCAGGAAGATCAGGTAGAACCCGGGCGCCGCACCGTTGGTGAGTCCGTAGGCGGCCATCAGCGGGCTTCCGAGCAGGAAGAACGCCCAGCTTGAGAGCCCGACCGACTCCGTGAACTGGTAGGCGAAGATCCGGTCGGTCGTCGCCGGGGTCGTGAGCAGGAAGGCCCCTTCGCGAGAGTGAAAGAGCGCGGTGTAGGTCAGGATCCCGGTCGAGAAGAAGAGCATCACCAGGATCGAGAGGAAGAACATGCTGAAGAGGTATTCGAAGATCCCGTTGACCAGCGCGTCGTTGATCCCGATAAACTCGAAGCTTCCCCAGAAGAGTCCGAACAGCCCCAGCCAGAAGACGGCCGAGCAGAAGAGGATCATGGCGAGCCGGAGCCGGCTGCCGGAGAGGATCGAGCGGACCGTGTTGCGCATCAGCCACCATCGAAGGTGGCGAAGCGCCCGGGCGGTTTGCTCGGCGGGCAGGGGGGGTGGTTCGATCCGGCCCGATTCGGCGATGGCGAGGCTCATGAGGGAGTCCCGGCGGGCTGGGGTCGTCCGGCGAGATCGATCGGCCCCTCACCCTCGGCGGGCGTCGGCGGGCGATGATCGCCGGTGAGCGACAGGAAGAGGTCCTCGAGCGGACCGTGGTGCTTCAGTTCAGAACGAAGCTGGTCGATTGTCCCCAGGGCGAGCATCCGGCCGTGGTCGACGATCCCGACCCGGTCGGCAAGTTCCTCGGCGATCGCCAGGAGGTGCGTCGACATCAGAACGGCACAGCCCGATCGCGCCTGCTGGACGAAAAGGTCCTTGACGATCCGGGCGCTCCTCGGATCCAGCCCGACCAGCGGCTCATCCACGACCAG